>CAMPJM010000183.1 GCA_946886805.1 uncultured Flammeovirgaceae bacterium
TCTCAATTAGAAGCTAAGTTACCAGGTTTTTTAGATGCTCATATAGGTCAGCAAATGGATGAAAACGATATGAGTTATACGTTGTTTTTGGAACCTCTCACGGATGTGTACTTGTACTCAAAACGAAACTCTGAAGAAAGTGGTAGCTTGACCAATGTTTATATATTTACCGCAATTGCTGTATTGATCTTGGTCATTGCATGTTTTAATTTTATGAACCTGGCAATTGCCCGTTCGGTTGATAGGGCGAAAGAGGTAGGAGTAAGGAAAGTTGTCGGCGCGGGGAAAAATCAGCTCACACTACAATTCTTGAGCGAATCCGTGCTGCTAAGTTTGTTTTCTGGAATCATTGCCTTGGTTTTGTGCCAGCTTTTACTTCCTGTTTTTAATGAAGTTTCGGGAAAAGCTATTTCTCAGGACATATTAACCAATATTCAATTATGGATTTTGATATTAGGTTTGACTTTGGGAACAGGCATTTTATCCGGAATTTATCCTGCTTTTATCCTTGCAAAATTTAATCCTTCAATAGTTCTAAAAGGACGATTTAAAACCAGCTCCAAGGGTCTTAATTTAAGAAAAGCATTAGTTGTCCTTCAATTTGCCATTTCCGTCGCTTTGATGGTAGGCACTGTTGTAGTTTATCAACAGCTAAACTTTATGAAAAATCAGGAGCTTGGGTTTAAAAAGGACCAGGTCGTCGTTTTTAATTTTGAGGGCGACGAACAGGTTAATAAAAAATATGAGACAATTAAACAGGAAATTTCTAGAATACCCGGAGTAAAATCAATATCTGCTTCTTCCAGCACTCCAAGTACCAGAAATTCCAACGCCTACTCAGTCCTGGAAAATAATTTGGGGGAAATGCAGCCCTCAAACATCGCTTTATATTTTGTGGATTACGATTATCTGGAAAGTTATAAGATCCCTATTATTGCCGGCAGGGGATTTTCACTAAAATTCCCTTCAGACTCTGTAGCAGCCCTAGTGGTTAATGAGGCCACAGCCGCGAGCCTCGGCTATTCAAATCCTGAAGAGATTATTGGGAAAAAGTTTTCCCAATGGGGACGAGAAGGGCAAATCATAGGCGTAATAAAGGATTTCCACTTTCAGTCTTTAAAAGAAAAAATAGCACCACTTTCTATGAGGATAGAGCCTGGTAACTTTAATCTGTTTTCTGTTAGCGTAAGCTCAACGGATATAAAAGCTACCGTTGGCAAAGTAGAAAGCATGTTCAAAAAACTGGTTCCTCACCGGCCAGTGGATTATTACTTTTTAGATGAAGCTTTTGATAGTCAGTACCGTGCTGAGGAACGGTTCGGTACATTGGTACTCTACTTTTCCGGTCTGGCTATTTTTATTGCTTGCTTGGGATTACTCGGCATTACCTCTTATACAACTTCGCAACGCAGCAAGGAGGTGGGAATCAGAAAAGTATTGGGTGCCTCTGTATTGCAAATGATCGCTTTGCTTTCGAAGGATTTAATAAAACTGGTTGTATTAGGAATGTTAATTGCTATCCCGGCAGCATGGTATGGAATGAGCAAGTGGTTAGAGAGCTTTCAATATAGAATGGACTTTAGTTTCTGGATATTTACTTTTGCCGGAGCTTTGGCATGTTTGATTGCACTTTGTACGGTAGGTTCACAGGCCATAAAATCGGCTTTAGCCAATCCTGTCGACAGCTTGAAAAACGAATGAAAGAAATTAGAAATTATAGATTATAGATTACAAATTATAGATTACAAATTTTAAATGATTAAAGCATGGATTAGGTGTTATGAATAGGAGTGGAAGCTTTTTCATTTATAATTCAACATTCACCATTTAACATTTCATTCCGTCCTTATACGAACAATCGTGTCCGAAATCGTTCAAAAGGGAATCTACAAACCTCAATAGGAGCGCTTGGAGATAGATTTTTAGTGGCACAATGATTGGAAATGAAGTAACTAGATCATCTGTTTGAAGGATTAGTTTAAATCACTTTTCTTACAGATCACCATCATTCATAATTTAACATTCAACATTTAGCATTTCAATTTTTTCATTTATAATTTATCATTCACCATTTAACATTTCAATCCCGTGTTAAAAAACTACTTTAAAATCGCTATTCGAAACCTTAAAAAGTACAAGGCTTACTCTTTTATAAACATCTTTGGATTGTCTGTGGGTATGGGGGTATGCATCCTTATTTACTTATTCATAAGTGATGAATTGAGCTATGACAAGTTTCATGCAAAAGCCGCCCGCACTTATAGAGTCAGCCGTTCTTGGACAAACGCTGATGGAGAAGTCAGTTTGCATTTAGGACATTTGGCGCCCGCTTTTGGTCCTTTGTTAATCAATGATTTTCCAGGTATTATAGAGAATTCAGTCAGGATGCTTCCAGCAGGGGAGGCTTTAATAAGTTATGGCGATAAAAAGATAGTTGAACAAGGCGTAGTTTTTGCTGAGGAAGACTTTTTTGAGGTGTTTAGCTTTAAATTGTTTGAGGGGAATCCAAAAACTGCTCTTATTGAACCTAATTCTGTGGTTGTCACAAAGGAAACAGCAAAGAGGTACTTTGGTGAAGAAAGTGCCATTGGAAAAGTCTTAGGTTTTGATGGGGAGGTAGATCTTAAAGTAACTGGTGTAGTAGAAGAAGCACCGGGTAATTCCCATTTCCATTATGATTTTCTTGTTTCATTTCAAACTGTCGAGGATTTCTATGGGCAGGAATACATGATGACCAACTTTTCAAGCAACAACTATTCTACCTATCTGGTATTAAAAGAAGGTTATAATCCAGATGATTTGGAGGCACAATTTCCTACGTTCATTGATAAAAGCATGGGTGATTTTGAAGGAAACTCTCCTTCAGAAGGAACTCAGCTTCACCTCTGGCCCATCGCAGATATACACCTGCATTCTCACCTTGACTCAGAATTCGAGGCGAATGGCAATATAGAATACATTTATATCTATGGGGTCATTGGCATATTTATATTACTAATTGCCTGCATCAATTTTATGAACCTTTCCACAGCCCGGTCTGCCCGAAGAGCCAAAGAAGTGGGATTAAGAAAGGTGATGGGAGCTTTAAAGAAATCTTTGATTAAGCAGTTTGTCTGTGAATCCTTTCTGATTACCATTTTTGCGTTGGTCGTTGCGGTCTTGTTTGTTGAACTTGCCCTGCCCTATCTGAATGGATTTATTGGAAAGGAGCTTTCTTTGAGTTTCTTTGACGATCCTCAGATTATGCTCGTGCTTTTGGCAATAGCCATCGTTGTGGGGCTTTTAGCAGGGAGTTATCCTGCCTTCTTTTTGTCTTCTTTTAATCCGTCGGCCGTACTTAAAGGTGAGTATAAAAGCGGCGGAAAACAGCAGCTATTTCGCGGTTCGCTTGTTGTTTTACAGTTCTCAATTTCCATTGTCCTTATTGTGGGGATGATCATTGTTTACGAACAACTGGAATATGTAAAAAGTAAGGAGTTAGGCTTTGATAAAGAAAATGTCATTATCCTGCCCTCCAGCGAAACCATAGCCAGGCAATATGAAGCCATTAGGGAAAGACTTCTAAAACAACCGGGTATTAGTGATGTGACCCATGCCACCCGCGTCCCTTCAGGAAGATTGCTCGACTCCAGGGGAATTCAGGCGGAGGTAGATGGAGAGATCCGGCAGGTAAATGTACGGATCGCTGATGTGAGTGTGGACCATGATTATTTATCAACATTAGGAATAGAGATAATAGCAGGAAGAGATTTTAACAGAGATCTCGCAAGCGACTCTCTGGAATCATTTATAGTAAATGAAGCTACGTCTCAGGCTATCGGATATGCCTCACCCGAGGAGGCTATAGGCAAAACGTTCATTTTTGGGGAACAAAAAGGCTCTATAGTAGGAGTTACACAGAATTTTCATTTCGAAAGTTTACATCAGCCCATAGCACCAATAGTTTTAGCTATTTCTAACAATCCAAGAAGAATAGCGGTAAGAATTAAAGAAGAAGGCAAAGAAGCTATTATGGCATATCTTGAAAAGGAGTGGGCATATCTTCGTCCTGGTTTTCCCTTCGACTTTTATACAATAGAAGATAACTTTCTCGAACAATATTCCGCTGAAGAAAAATTAGGAAAGCTAATTGGATACTTTGCTGTCATCGCCATTATTATTGCCTCATTGGGACTTTTGGGACTTGCTTCTTTTACCACGGAACAAAGAACCCGGGAAATTGGAATCAGAAAAGTATTAGGGGCTTCTGTTTATGAAATTCTGGTTTTACTCTTAAAAGGTTTCTCGAAGTGGGTGGTAATCGCCTTCATTATAGCTTGTCCTTTAGCCTATTTTGGAATGGACAAATGGCTTCAAAATTTTGCCTATCATAGCGATATTGATATAGTGCCTTTTATCGCAGGCGGATTATTTTCTCTGTTGCTAGCCTGGTTTACGGTAGGTTTTTTATCTATTAAAGCCTCATTGACTAACCCTGTTGATAGCTTAAAAAGTGAATGAAAGAAATTATGAATGGTAAATTGTGGATTATGAATTATAGATTTTAAATGGGGGTTTCTCATTTTTAATTTGACATCCATCATTTGACATTTCAAGCCATTTATCATTCAGCATTCACCAATTAAATTTCCTTTTGTCCTCCTCCGTACAATGATGTCCGAATATGGTCGAACAGGTTTTGTAAAAGTGTGTTTTACGGCAATGAGAGGAAGTTTTTAGTGGCACAAAGATTGGAAACTATAGGAATTATAAATTCTAAATTATAGATTATAAATGGGTGGTTTTCATTTATAATTTAACATTTAACATTCAACATTTCAAGCAGTGCTAAAAAACTACTTTAAGATCGCCATTAGAAATATCTGGAGAAACAAATTCCTTTCCTTCCTCAACATTTCTGGATTGGCCTTAGGAATTGCTTGCAGCACTTTAATTTTTTTCTGGGTAAGGCATGAAATATCCTATGATAAATTTCACAGTAATCGGGTTTATCGGGTTATGGTCAATCAATATTGGAATGACTTAAGCACGTCGGATGTTACTCCTGGACCGCTTGCAGATGCACTAAATGAAGAAATTCCAGAAATTGATATGGCAATCAAAACCACCTGGGATATGGGAATGCTTTTGAAGGCTGGTGATATTTCCATTAAAGAGAGGGGGCGATATGCAGGGGAAGCGTTTTTCTCTATGTTCTTCTTTAACTTATTATATGGAGATTCAACCAAAGTATTATCTGATCCATCATCTATTGTTATTTCAGAATCTCTGGCCAAAAAGTTTTTTAAAGAAGAAAATGCAATAGGAAAGACCATTAATATAAATAATGAAGAAGATTTTATAGTCACGGGTATTATGGAAGATATTCCGGATAATTCTTCTTTAAAGTTTGATTTTGTTTTACCCCAGGTAGCTTTTGAAAAGAGCAGACCTTGGCTTACAGAGTGGGGAAATAACTCCTTAAGAACGTTTGTGAAGCTTCATCCGGACGTTCAACTACAAGATGTAAATGCAAAAATTAAGGATTTTTTAGAAAAGAAGAATCCTGAGGCTAAATCTGAATTGTTCCTCCAGCCTGTTCAGGACATGTATTTGCATTCCAATTTCAAGAATGGGCATGCGGCAGGAGGAAGAATAGAATATGTACGGCTTTTTACTGTGGTTTCCATTTTTATAATACTTATAGCCTGTATCAATTTTATGAACCTTGCCACGGCCAGATCAGCAAAAAGAGCCAAAGAAGTAGGCATCAGAAAAGTAGTAGGCGCTGGAAGAAAAAACCTTATTGGCCAATTCACGGGTGAAGCGGTAACGATCTCACTGCTTGCTATGCTACTTGCTGTTTTAATTGTGGAGATTGTTTTACCTCATTTTAATCTCGTTGCCAATACCTCCTTTCGGATAGATTATACCGATTTAACCACCATATCACTAATTTTAGGAATATCATTAGTAACTGGTTTGTTATCTGGTACTTACCCCTCTTTATATTTATCATCTCTTCAACCTTCCAAAGTGCTAAAAGGACTTTTTAAAACTGGTAAAAGCAGTTTGTTCTTCAGGCAATCCCTGGTGGTTTTCCAGTTTGTACTTTCCACGCTCCTTATCATCGGGACACTTGTAGTCTACCATCAAATAGATTATATAATAAATAGAAACCTTGGCTTAAACCGTGATAATGTGCTTGTAATGCCTATTGAAGGTGAGATGGCGAATCATCTTGATGTATTCAAAGATGAAGCTTTGTCTATCCCTGGAATTCAATCCATGACAAAAGCATTTCCAAGCCCGCTTAATGTTGACCTGGAAACTGGAGATGTAGACTGGCCAGAGAAATCATCTGACGATTTGATTTCGTTTTCGATTTTATCAACAGGATATGATTTTACGAAAACAATGGGAATTGAAATATTGGAAGGACGGGATTTTTCTAAAGATTTCAGATCTGATACTGCAGCGGTTCTAATAAACGAAACCGCGACAAAAGAGATGGGATTGGAACAGCCGATAGGACAAAATATAAGCTTATGGGAGGAGGATGTTACTATTATAGGTGTGGTCAAAGACTTTCACAATAGGTCATTACACGAGCCTATAAGTCCTCAAATCATAGTCATGTATCCTGATTTTGGGGGATCGATCCTTATTAAAACGGAAGCGGATAAGACCAGTGACATCCTCACAGGACTGCAAAAGCTAAGCCTTAAAATAAATCCAGACCATCCATTCCACTACGATTTTCTCGACGATACTTTTCGCAACCGATATAAAAGTGAGATGACGGTCAGCAAGCTTGCCAGTTCATTTACCCTCATAGCCATTATTATCTCATGTTTGGGTCTTTTTGGCTTATCTGCTTTTACAGCCGAGCAGCGTACCAAGGAAATCGGTATAAGAAAAACGATGGGAGCATCCGTGGCTCATGTTGTAGGACTACTTTCAAGGGATTTTGTAAAGTTGGTCATGCTTGCCTTGCTCTTAGCCACTCCGCTCTCCTGGTATTTTATGGAAGAATGGTTACAAAACTTTGCCTACAAAATAGAGCTTGAATGGTGGTTGTTTTTTCTGGCAGGATTCTTAGCTGTCTTGATAGCAATAATTACCATCAGTTACCAATCTATAAAAGCAGCATTGGCAAATCCGGTAGACAGCTTGAAAAGTGAGTGAGGGAAATTATGAATTATAGATTATGAATTAATAGCATCCTACAATCTCGCTACATCCTACCAATCTAAAAATTCTAAGAATCCCTCCTGTCCCGAATTTGTTTCGGGGACTCAGGCAAAGTAAAATGTCTGAATCAGGATTTACAGGATTAATAGATTCATAGGATTAAATCCCTTCAGATAATTTAATTCATAAATAAATCTTGATTATAGATACAAGAACTAAATCCTTCAATTCCCCGAAATCCTACGAATCCTGATTCTGACCAAAGATTTACCGCATCTATAGATAAAATACTTTTGTAATTCCAGATAAAAAGCGTCCAGTTCGCAAACAATTAAGTTTAAATGACCCTTCCTCTTCGGCCTATAATCTACAATCTATAATCTAACATCTTCAA
>CAMPJM010000184.1 GCA_946886805.1 uncultured Flammeovirgaceae bacterium
CTATTTCCGTTGTCGGTATTTTTGACTTTCATAGGAACACCATCATGTTCTTCTACCCATGACTGAATGGTTTTATGATCTGTGGTTTTTTCTGATTTGGCCATGATTTAAAAATTTAGCTAAAAAAATTATTCATCAGGTAATTAACTTTATAAAGAAACAACTGTTTATTAAACATGTAATCTTTATAGGCGGTTTGTAAATTGAACAATAAATATGGTAATCATCAATTTTTTTAAAGAAGCATTCTCTTTGTTAAAGGAAACCTTTACTAACTGGAATGAGCATGATCCATGGCGGATGAGCGCTGTTATTGCCTATTATGCTATATTTTCTCTTCCTGGTTTATTAATTGTCATTATTAAAGTGGTTGGTTATTTTGTAGGCGATAAAGAAGTGAGCGATGAGCTGAATACTACTATAAGTGCACAGATGGGACCGCAGGCCGCAGAACAGATGCAAACTATTATAGATCAGTCTAATAATACAGAAGGATTTACGCTTGCGACCATCGTAGGAATAGGATCGCTTGTTTTTGGGGCAACAGGAGTGTTTTATCATGTGAAGGAAAGCCTTAATACCATGTGGGAAGTTGAAGTAAAACCTCAGAAAGCATGGCTAAAATTAATTAAAGACAGGCTTTTTTCATTCAGTATGGTGTTGATCATTGGCTTTTTAATGTTAATGTCTTTAGCTGTATCCTCCCTAATTACTGTATTTAGTGATTATTTAAATTCTGTTTTTCCTCATTATGGGCCTATGTTCTTTACTGTTGTGAACATAGTGGTTTCTTTGATAATCATCACGGTGTTATTTGCATTAATGTTCAAAGTCCTGCCAGATGCTAAGGTGCGTTGGAGAGATGTTTGGGTTGGTGCCATTGTTACTTCAATATTGTTTGTGATTGGTAAAACCTTAATTGGTCTATATCTGGGTTACAGTGATCCAGGCTCGGCTTACGGTGCAGCAGGTTCAATTATTCTTATTCTACTATGGGTTTCTTATACAAGCCTGATTTTGTTTTTTGGGGCTGAATTTACGCAGACCTATGGCAGGAGACATGGCATGGAAATAATTCCTGTCGAGTTTGCGGTAAGAGTCTCAAAAGCAGAAGTATCCAAGATAAAGGCTTTAGAAGAATTGAAAAAAACACGAGCGGAAAGGGACGAAGCAATTCGCCAAAGAGACGAGGCATTTAAAGAGCGGGATAGGGAAAGACTACGAAATGAAATTTGATTATCAGACTTCCGAAATTTTGTAATTAAACCGCTTTGTTTTCCGGGATCTGGTTCAAAACGATCGACCAAAGGTACTATATGCTAAACTTCTGAAGTATTGAAACTACTCAAAACTTCATCGTGAACACAGTCTTTTGATTGGGAATAGAGGACGCGATAATATTACCATTGTGCATTTGGATAATCTGCCTGGAAAGAGCCAGACCAATTCCTGAGCCTCCCTTTTTCGTTGTGAAAAATGGTATAAAGATCCTATCAAGGGCATCAGGTATTATCCCCGGTCCATTGTCTTCTATCTCAATTACAGTACGATGAAATTCATCAAGGAAGCCCCTCAGCTGTATTTTGGGTTGCTCTATGCTTCCTACTGCTTCATTGGCATTTTTTAGAAGGTTTATTAGCACCATTTCAATCAACTCTTCATCAGCTATCAATTCCAGATTCTGCGGGTTCAGATTACAGGTAAACTCAATATTAGCTCTATGAAAATTAGGCTTCATTAGCATATTCACATTGGAGAACAGCAATTTTAGCGGCACCATGCTAAATTTGGGAATGGGAATATTCGTATAATTCCGGTAATCATCTACGAATCGTATCAATCCTTTGCTCCTGTTTTTGATGGTCATTAAGCCTTCTTTTAGATCCTCCACAGGATCACTTGCTATGCTACAATTACCGTTTTCCTCGTACACCAGATCCTCCGATAAAATTTCATTTAGGGTTTCAGTGAGGGATGCAATAGGCGTCATGGAGTTCATTATTTCATGCCTTAACACCTTAGTCAGATTTTGCCATGCCTCAATTTCTTTTTGTTCCAGTTCCACCTGAATGTTTTGCAAGGAAACGAGCTTATAGGTTTTGCCTCTAAGTTTAATTTCTATAGCATGAATGGTCAATTGAAATTCGTTGCTTTCTTTTAAGAGTGTTTTTCCTCCGGCAGGAAGCTCTTTTAAAATAGTTAATAATTCAGGATGTTTCTTTTCTAAACCATTTATTTTCCTTAGTTGTACCACCTGAAGCATTTTCCTTGCGGCGTTATTATAGATTTCAACATTTCCGTACAGATCAAAAGAAATAAGCCCCACTGCTACATGTTGCACGACGGTATTCAAATACAACAGATGCTCTTCCTTTTCAGCTCTTGCTTGTCTGAAAGCATCTAAAACTTGGTTAAAGGATTTGTTTAGCTCTTTGAAGCTCCCACCCAATTTATTGTCTGAAGCATATCCGGAAGTAAAATCTGAATACCGCACAGATTCCAAAAACCTCTTTAATTTTCGATTGGTGTTTTCTACATAGTAAATAAGATTGGCCACGAGCGTACCTAAAAAAATAAAGAAAAGGGCTCCGCTAAAATATTTCTCGTTAAATAGTACCAGATATATTGTAATGAAGGAAACCATGGAAATGCCTATCACCCGAATTATTACACCGGTTCTAAAACTTTTAAATCCCATATTTTTCCATTCTTCTATACAATGAGGGTCTTGTCAGCCCTAATTCCCTGGCGGCTTCAGTTATATTTCCGTCATATTTCTTCAGTGCCTTTCTGATCAGGATTTTCTCTACATCTTCCAAATGATATTGATCAAGAGACAGATTATCCTCGACCTTAGCCTCTGAGTTGTTGTTGAAGAAAAAATCTTCCGGTTGTAAAACCGTCCCCTCGCTCATAATGATTGCCCGCTCCAATGCATGCTGCAGTTCCCTTACATTACCCGGCCAGGAATATTTTTCCATCCTTTTAATCGCTGCCTGACTTAAACTTCTGACGGCGCGTTTGTATTTCTTGGAATAATATTGAAGAAAATGATCTGAAATAATAGCTATGTCACCTTTTCTGTCGCGTAAAGGAGGAAGCGTAATTTCTATCGTATTGATTCGGTATAGTAAATCCTGCCTGAATTCATTTTTCCTGATCATTTCATGTAAGCCCATATTGGTTGCACAAATAAGCCTTACATCTATATCAACTGTTTTATTTGAACCTACCCTTGTGGTTTTTCTACTTTGTAATACGGTTAATAATTTTGCTTGAAGGGGAAGTGATAGGTTGCCAATTTCATCTAAAAAAATGGTCCCTCCTGATGCAATTTCAAAACGCCCTGCCCGGTCTTCCCTTGCATCGGTAAATGCGCCTCTTTTATGGCCAAATAATTCACTCTCAAAAAGATTTTCACTAATGGCTCCGAGATCAACATTTATAAAAGCTTTACCTTCCCGCTTTGAATTCCGGTGAATTGCCCTGGCGATAAGTTCTTTTCCTGTCCCATTTTCCCCCAGTATAAGAACATTCGCATCTGTGCCGGCAACACGCTCAATGGTATCAAACACCTTTAACATTGGGGTACTTTGGCCTATTATATCTATAAACTTATGATCGATGTCAGCGGCTATTTGTTTGTTTTGTGAACGTAGCTGTTCTGCCTCGGTCCTTGATTCCCTCAATTTCATGGCCGAAAGTACTGTTGCCAATAGTTTTTCATTTTCCCAGGGTTTCAATACAAAATCAGTTGCGCCTTCTTTTATGGCTCTTACCGCCATTTCCACACCACCGTAGGCCGTGATTAAAACTACCACAGCAGAAGGGTCTATTTCCAAAATCTTATCAAGCCAGAAAAAACCTTCGTGACCACTACTTACATCCTTCGTAAAGTTCATATCCAGAAGAATAACATCATACCTTTCATTATTTAAAAGGTTAGGTAAAGCTTCGGGGCTTTTTTCTGTATGCACCTGATCGAAATGTCGCTTGAGGAAAATTTTGGCGGCACTTAAAACATCTTCATTATCATCAACAATTAATATTTTTCCCGTTTTTTCTTTGCTCATAATTGTTTGCTTTTTAAATCTGCTGATGTTGTGCTATTAGATGATCTGGTCCACTTCGGAAAATAATGATCTACCTAATCCAAAGACCATACCTTTGTTTTCAAAATTCCCGAAAAAACAAATTCGTTTTTTAAAAATATCATTACTGAATAGAGGGCTGATATAATTTTAAATATTATTTTTAAATTCTCGGGACAAGATATGAAAATTCAATATTATTTAATAGTAGCCGCGTCCGATTTCGGACGTTGACGAACGTACTCGGACGTAGTAATATTTCCAATATTTTGATTGCACGTGTATTTGCGCTATTTTCCCTTTTGGCATACTTGTTGGCTTATTGTGCTGGTATCATATTTTATTATTTAAGATTTAGGAGTATTTCACATGGGAATGGATAGGAAAATTGAGAAGAAAACATGGACGGGAAAGCGAATAGCTATTTTCACAGGTGGAGCCATTCTTCTTACATTTATTATATATAACTTGTTGTTTGCAGACACCAGATCCAAGCTGAATGTGGACCTGGAAAAAATAACAGTTTCTACCGTCAAGGAAGGAGAGTTCCTGGAATTTATTCCTGTTACGGGAAATGTGCAGCCAATAGAGACATTTTATCTGGATGCGATAGAAGGGGGAATTATTCAGGAGGTAGTCAGGGAAACCGGAGCCATGGTAGAAGAGGGCGACACAATATTGTTACTTTCCAACAGCAACCTTCAGCTGGATGTGCTGAACAGAGAGGCGCAGTTGTATGAGCAAATTAATAATTTGAGGAATACCCGGCTGTTATTGGACCAAAACACAATGACATTGAAGAACCAATTGGCGGAGATCAACTATCAAATACAGCTATTGAAACCACAATTTGAAAGACAAAAATTGCTATATGAATCAAAAGCCATAGCAAAACAGGAATTTGAAGCCATTCAGGAGGAATACCAATATAATTTGGAGAGAAAAAAACTAACCTATGCTTCCTATCGGCAGGATTCAATTTTAAAGAAAATACAAATGGATCAGTTAACCGATTCAGAAAAAAGGATGTGGAAGAGTTTGGATGCCGTTGAAAAAATTCTGGATAATTTAATTGTAACAGCACCGGTAGAAGGTCAATATTCTTCGGGAGAATTAGAGTCTGGACAATCTATTGATGTTGGTCAAAGGTTAGGCCAGATCGATATTGTAGATAGTTTTAAGGTGAGGGTAAGGATAGATGAATTGTATCTTCCAAGAATAGACTTCGGTCAAATAGGAACACTGGATTTCAATGGCAATAATTATAAGTTAAAAATCACAAAAATTTATCCTACAATTACCGATGGAAGGTTTGAAGTGGACATGGAATTTGATGGTAAATCTCCTGATGGGATCAAAAGGGGGCAATCGCTAAGGATCCGGTTAGAATTGGGTAATCCTGGCAAAGCACTTTTGGTAAGCACCGGCGGATTCTACCAAAATACAGGAGGCAACTGGATCTATTTGGTAAAAGAAGGGGAGGACAGGGCAGTACGACAATCTATCAGACTGGGCAGAAAAAATCCCGAGTATTATGAAATATTAGAAGGACTGAAACCCGGAGATAAAGTAATAACGTCAGGCTACGATAATTTTGGAGATAATGAGGTGTTGATTTTAAAATAGGTGTTGGGGATTGGGTGTTAGGGATTAGGGGTCCGAGTTTAGACAGCACCGTAAAGCAGGAGTTCTTCTTCTTTTATGTCGACCAAATATTTCTAAAAAAAAATAGTATGGCAGTAAAATAAGGGATACCTAGGTTTGTTGGCTAATGGAGTATAAATTATATTTTTGAATAGAGAATTAAAAACCATCATAAAAAATGCTTTTTTAAATGCTCAGAACAGCTAATTCAAACAAAATATTAAATAGTTTTTTAAAACACGGATGATGATAATCGAAAATAATAATTGATTTATGAGATTAAAAATTAGATAAGCAATCTAACCTAATACCCAACACCTAACACCCAAAACCCAGTAATAAATGATTAATTTTAGAACACTTAAAATTTGGGAATTGAGCCATGAAGTTACTCTTTCTGTTTATCGATTTACTAAAGGGTTTCCCAAAGCAGAGGTTTATGGATTAACATCACAAATCAGGAGGTCTGCTTCTTCCATACCGACAAATATCGCCGAAGGATGTGGAAGAGGGTCGGATAAAGAATTACTTAGGTTTTTGTATATAGCCATGGGATCCGCAAGTGAATTAGAATATCAACTATTTTTGGTTAAAGAGCTAAATTATATCGAAGAAAAAGATTATTTAGAATGTTATGAACAGACCCTCCAGCTTAAGAAAATGATAAATGGTTTTATAACAAAAATAAAAGATAGATTAAAATAATTATTTAAAATATAGAGATTTAGAATTAGAAGCATAATCTAACCTAATTCCCAAAACCCAACACCCAATACCTAAACAATTATGATCAAATCAATCGACTTACGAAAAGTATACACTACAGATGAAGTAGAAACCACGGCATTAGACGGGGTGAATATTGAAATTAAGGAAGGAGAATTCGTTGCTATAATGGGTCCTTCGGGTTGTGGAAAATCCACTTTGTTAAATATTATGGGATTATTGGATAATCCGAGTAGTGGAGAATACCACTTCCTCAAGCATGAAGTTTCCAAATATTCTGAGAGGCAAAGGGCAGGTTTAAGGAAAGGATCGATAGGATTTATTTTTCAAAGCTTCAACTTGATTGATGAACTTACCGTATTTGAAAATGTGGAACTCCCATTACTTTACCTGAAGGTTTCTACTTCGGAAAGAAAGAAAAAAGTAGAGGCAGTACTAGAGCAGATGGCAATCATGCACAGACGGAATCATTTTCCCCAGCAACTTTCAGGTGGTCAGCAACAAAGAGTGGCAATTGCAAGGGCTGTGGTAGCCAATCCCAGTTTAATACTTGCGGATGA
This sequence comes from uncultured Flammeovirgaceae bacterium, assembly GCA_946886805.1. The sequence continues at coordinate 7,022 of CAMPJM010000184.1, forward strand.
GCCCACAGGTAACCTGGATTCCGCAAATGGGGAAGAAGTTATGAAGCTTCTATCGGATTTAAATGAAGCCGGAACTACAATTGTAATGGTAACTCACTCTCCCCATGATGCAAATTATGCACACAGGATCATCAATCTATTTGATGGTAAAGTAGTTACCGAGAATATTAAGGAAGAATTTCATGTGTAACACAAAAGCAACAGGCAAATTATCAGTCTGCAATAGGCAATGTGAAGAATAAAAAATTAATTTAAACAGAATGCAACCTTTTGGAACTTTTTGTAATCTATTAAATAAGAAGTGTAAGATAACCGAAAACTTATAAAGCTATGAACAGAATTAATCTATTTTTTGTATTTCTTTTCACCCTTATTTCGAGTGCTTTACACTATTCGATTCAAGAGGAAGAAAAAATTAAAAATGAAATAAAAACTCTATTTTACTTTCATCAGGAACCTAAGGACAAGCAGAATAAAATTGTAGAAGCTGAAGAAAAAAAGGATACAGATCAAAAAGCCAT
>CAMPJM010000185.1 GCA_946886805.1 uncultured Flammeovirgaceae bacterium
CCTGTTGGCTGAAAGCCAGTTGAAAAGCCATGCAAAAGCCTTAACAGCAAAAGAGCTGTGATCGTATTTACCAAAGGATAAAAAAGGCTGCATACTATACAAACTACTGCTCCAAAAATCATAACGGGAAGTCTTCCTACATTATCGGCAAGCTTTCCACTAAAAGGCCTTGAAATCCCTGCGGTTAACGTAAAAAATGCTATAATTAATCCTATGTATTCCCCTCCTCCCATTGCTGTGAGATGGGCCGGAAGCTCCGGGATAATCATATTAAAACTAGCAAAGAACAGAAAAGAACTTAAGCATAAAAGCATAAATTGCCTGCTCAGAATACGAGGCTTAATAGCCTTTTCATGACTCATGTAATTACAAAGTATAGGTTTTTGGTGACCATTTCCTCGATAAAAGAATATTGATGCACTTTCATACGTCTGATGACAGTGGAAAGATAACAACACGCTTTATTTTAAGTTGTATGTGTATCAAAATTAAAAATACAAATATGAGTATATTAGAAATCATTTTGGCCATACTTCTTCCTCCACTTGCAGTAGGATTAAAAAAAGGGATTGGCACCACCTTTTTTCTAAATGTCCTGTTAACCATAATTGGTTGGCTGCCCGGAGTAATCCATGCCTTTTATGTACTTTCAAAAAAGCCCTCTATTTAACCCGGATTACGCATTAGGGATTGTAATGAGAAGTAAAATAGCAATAAATCAGGGATTCCACCCGAAAAGCATAGCACCGCTATGGTTACAGGATGAAAATTAGCAAAGCGACTGATTTGCAGCTATTTTGCTTCGGAATAGATGTTCTTCGGGTTTAATATTTTAGAACAAAAAAATTTTCCGAAGGGATGGCTTTGCCGCACGCAAAGATTAATTAAGGGGAAAATGCAAAGAGCACAAAGACATTCAATAGATTTTTATGGGTTTTGTTGTTTTTGTCTTTTCGGACTATTTCATATAGACCGAAGGCTTTCCCATATGTCTTGCTGTTTAGCTTTTTCGCTTGAAAGCTTTTGCCAATGCAAAAGGAGATAGGAAGAAAAAAAACACTTTCTTTTCAACTTCATCAAAGAATGCAAAGTTGTAATTCATGCGCAGCAAGATACAGGGAAATCGCTTTTAAAAGAATAAGCCTGCGCCATGGGCATCACATTGTGAAAAGACTGACATTTTATAGCTACATCGCTTTTTTTACAACAATAACCTTGGAAGGGTGACATTATTCCTGCAATATAATGCCATCATTCGTTTAAGGATAACAGCCGAGTAAACATTAGGATTTTCATCTTATTAATTGTGTAACCCCCCACTCAGATATGGCGACTTCATCCCCCAATATAAAAATAAAAGCCGTAATTTTGCCTTTGAATTAGTTTTACTATTAATGCAAATGGCACCTGTTGAAATAACTGAAAAAGCAATTTCTGAAATCAAAGGGATAATGGCTACGAAGAATATTCCTGCCGATTACGGACTTAGAATCGGAATTTCCGGAGGAGGAGGTTGCGGAGGAATGAAATTCATATTGGGTTTTGACAAAAAAAAAGAAGGGGATATGGATTATATGATAGATAATATCCCTGTTTATGTGGAGAAAAAGCATACTATGTACTTGATTGGCATGCAGGTAGATTTTTATGAAGGTTCCGATGCCCGTGGCTTCACGTTTATAAATCCCGACGCAAAACTAAACCAAGAGCAGTAATCGCTATTATTTCAAAAACCTAAATCCCGACGCTGGAGAGAAGCAGTGTTTTTTGACGACATCAAATGGCAATCGGTAATCAGTAGTGGTAATCGAAAGCAGTTATTAACCTTGAACTCTGAACCTTTGAAAGCAGAACCTTGAACCCTGAACCTTGAACTTTGAACCTGTCCGTCCTTTTCACACTTCCATCTCCCAACTTCTATCAGTCTTTCTGCTCGATAATATCGGTCGGACGGCTAGGAATCTCATTCAAGCATCAGCTATAAATTGTTCTGCCGAGTCTATTGAAGACAAAGAAGCCGTCCGACCGTTTGTCCCCAACTACGAAACTGCAAACTTTAAACCTTAAACTTTGAACCTTGAACTAAGAACTAAGAACTCCTATCTTCCTCTAACGTTACCTTTGCTCTGGTACAAACCCCTCCGATAGGTGGATTAAATTTGGAAATGCTAATCGAAATGTGCGAAACATTCGCAAAATCATTGAATACATGTTTTATTATCCGCTTCCCGATGTGCTCAAGCAGCCGGGACCTATAATGCATTTCTGTTCTCACAATTTTGTATAAGTCTGTATAGTTTACCGTTTCCGATAAAATATCTTTCTCAGCCGCAACGTCAAAATCAGTAGTTATGTAAATATCAACGGCGTATTTATTGCCCATTTTTTGCTCCTCATCATGAAAACCATGATAGGCAAAAAACTCAAGCCCCTCCAGTGCTACTATTCCCATGAGCTAATATTAATTAATCTGATCGAAAAATGAACCACCATCTTTATTTTTATCTGATTCAGAGCTTTCATGGACTTCTTCTTCACGGGGCTCGTCAGGCAAATTGCCAGCCGTTTCTTCATTTTTAAAGGGTTGCTGAGGGGTAGAGCTTACGGTATATTCTTCTGTTTCATCGTCAAAAGGATCTTCATTTCTTAAACTTTCTGAAACCTTTCGGGACTTGTTTATGTATTCTTCAATAGAAAATCTTGCTTTTTGAGAATTAATGCGTTCGACTTTTTCAAGCGTATTATCAGCAATATTACGCAAATCGGAGATCATATTATCCCGGTAATTTTCAAGCATTTTATAGGTCTGCTCCAGGGTTTTAACCTCATCCTCCATTGATTCTATTATTTGTCGGGTTTTATGTTCGGCATTTTCTATCATTGATTTTGCCTTTGACCGCGACTCATTGATGACTGCCTCTGCCCGCATTTGCGTTTCCTTCATATGCAGGTCAGCCGTTCGTTTTGCCTGCTCTATCATATTACTCCCTGTGTCTTCAGCCGTTTTCAAAGTTTTAAACAGAGAACTTTCTACCTCCCGAAGTTTCCGGATTTCATCCTGGGAAGACTCCAACTTAAATTTCATCTCTTTGTAATCATCAACCATTCTTTCCCATTCCTGGGAAAGCGTTTGGAGAAAAGCTGTTACTTCATCTTTATCATAGCCCCTGAATACTTTTTCAAATGATTTTTGTCTGATTTCTAATGGAGTTACTTTCATCTTTTTGTCGTTACTGATTAATTGCTTTTGTGATATTGGTGATTTTCCTTGCCACCTCACATGCTTTCTTTGGCTTACTAATTAAAACATATTTTAACTAGATTCATTGCTTATTCTGTACTATTTTTTGTTTAATGCTGTTTATCTGTGCAATTGATAATTATTTAGCTTGGATTATGGCAAAGCAATGCCTATGGCAAAATCCAAGGCTACAAGATCGGTCATGCCGATGGCATTCTAAAGTACTAATGCTAAAGAATCAATGTTATCTTCTCAATTTACTTTGTTCCTTTTTCTCTTTGCCAATTGCAACATTGCTTACTGCCTACTTAAAATCTTGCCTATTGCCTGTCTACCATCTATTGCTTTGCTTCTTTTATTTTTGCTTTTTTCTCTCATTATTTGCCTGGATTAAAATCCAAGGCTACAGGATCGGTCATGCCGATGGCATTCTAAAGTGCTAATGCTAAAGAATCAATGTTGCCTTCCCAATTTACTTTGCCACTTTTTCTCTTTGTCTATTGCCCACTAAAATCTTACACAGCCTGTCTACCATCTATTATCTACCGTCTCATATCTATTATCTACTGTCTAGATTCTAACGTCTACTGTCTAATTCCTCCTTTTCGACCAGGTTCCAAACCGAAATACTTCTGTCATCGCTTGCAGAAATTAGCAAATCTCTATGGCTCGTCCACAGTAATTTATTGACAGATGTGCCATGCCCCGCATATCTGGCTTTATCAATTACTTTTAACAACCTAAATTGTTCAGCATCCCAAATTTTAATCGACTTATCCATACTACAGGTACAAAAATATTTCCCATCACTACTGAAAACAATATGATTGATTGCGTACATGTGCGCGACGATATCATTCTCCAAATTATAATCATTTTTCACATCCCATATTTTTAAATGAGCGTCTCTTCCAGAGGTCATTAAATATCTATAATCAGGTGAAAAAGCAACAGTAAAGACAGAATTAGTATGTGAAGAGACGGACTTTTTCAACTCATAAGTCTCCAGATCAAAAATTCGGATGGTATTATCACTATACCCCACAACAAATTCTTTGTCGAGGGGATTGATGGCGATACATCTCGCACTTTTTATGCTATTCTTTATCCTTTTTACTATCGTTAGATTCGGCAGATAAACGACAATAATCTCACCTTCCCCTGTCCCCACAAAAGCTAAATCTCCATATGTTTGAATATCAAAAATAGCGGATTTCGTAAGTTTAAGAGAACCAACTTCCTTTTTACTTTCAACATCGGCTAAATGGATTCCCTGGTAATTTTGGCCTATCAATAAGACGTTCTGGGCAGCCAGATAGTTTAATGCATAAACTGAAGTACTTAGTTTGGCTATCAATATACCTTTATCCTGTTCCTCCAAATCCCATAAAGCCACCATCCCATCGCCGGCTCCCGAAAAAAACTTAGCAGGATCTTTGTGTTCGGTTAAGGTATAAACACAGTCGTTATGGCCTGAAAAAGTATTTATTTTAGAAATGTTCATTTCCTTACGCCTTTAATAAGGCCTAAATATAAATCATTTAAGCCCGATAAAAAACAAACGCTCAACACATCTTAAAACATTATCATTAGCGGAGAAAGGCCTATCCCGAAACAAGGCTTGATCCACTATTTTTGGCTACCATTAAAGCACATAAAAAACCCCATAAAATATGGGGTTTTTTACGCAAAAGAATAAATAAAAATCTGACAAAATAATATTTCGACCTACTTTAGGTGATAATTCCAACAACACTAATCAATGTCATTAGCAAGGGAATGCTTCCAAGGTCCTTCCCCGCAACAAGTGCGGGGCAAGCTCTATCGTCAGGATGACAATAGAATCTGTTGATGTTTTTTTGTAATCCTCCCGATTGCCCTGTCTTGGGGTGCGGAGAAGGATCTTGGACAGTTATTAACTAAACAACATTGAAATTAATTTCTAAAAAGCGTAAATAAATGCGGCTCCTGCGGTAACCTGAGACTTGGAAGTGTCATCATCTCCTTTTTCAAAGAATTCATCCTTAGCAAAATCCATTCTTATTTCTGGCTTGATCATAAAACTGCCGTCGGCCAATTTAATATCACCGGTGAAAGTAAAAGCAGTTACTTCCAAAGGACCGCTGTATCGCACCCCGTCAGGATCGCTGAAATACTCACCTCTAAACCCTAAAGCAAATGTTTCACTAGTAGCATAATTTAAATACAATGCAGCACCACCCCAGGTAACATCATCGGAATAAGGATCGCCATCAACAGGAGTATCAGCCCCGCTTTTGAAAGACCCGTATGCTGCGTTTAGCCCTATTAGAAATGCGTCAGATGCTTGATAGGAGGTTGTTAAATCAAATAAACTGGTGAAGGAATCTTCTGTAGATCCAAAAAAAGAGTTTCCTGCCGGTGATCTTACATCATATTCATCTCCCCCAATCCAATTCAAATACAAAGAAAACTCGTCCGAAGGAGCCACAGAAAATTGAGCCGTGATGGATTTCTTCTCATTATAATCAACCAAAGCATCCCATCCGTTGACCACACCGACCATCAGGCCGACACTTTCACTTAAAGCGAAATCAAATTTTGCACCTGTATGATAGAAAGGACCGTTACCAAAAAGATAGGAAAGACTATAGTTAAAATTTAACGGTGCGTCTATAAGTTCATAACCGATATGCGTACCATACTGACCGACCGTAAACCCGACCTTGTCCGAGATCGCATAGGAAATATAAGCTTGTTTTATAAGTCTGGCCGTTCCTTCGTTTCCGAAATTCGCCAGATCAGCATTTGGTCCAACAGTTAAATCGGCAACACCGGTTAATCTTCCCTTTGTGTAAGTAAACATAGCCTGCACCAAGCCTAGTGAAAACTGATTATGATGCAAATCAAAAACCCTACCTTTATTGACTCCCGATTCTGGATCATTGAAATTATATTGATAATAGGCATCTACATATCCCGAAATCGCTAAATTGCCTTTTTCACTTTCTATAACCTGCTCTGAATCCTGAGCATATAACGTAGATCCGCAAACAAACACTAATGCTATTAAAAGTAGAAATTTTTTTTTCATGTGTATATATTTAAGATGAATGCTAAGTAATTCGGCAAAAAGTCTATTCAACTGAGATCTCACTGACCTTTGCCCAAAAAAAATTATTCGTAAATTCCATTCTGCATAAAATAGCGCTTCCCTGCTTCTTCGGGAGAAACCTATTTCTGGTCAATATTTAAGTAAAAAGAGAAGAGTTGATGTGGACGACAAGGGTTCTGCTATTGCAAGCCGAAATCGCCCTTATAAACTAAAATGAATTGTTTCTGAGTAGTTAAGGTCAATCTTAATTCTCAAATCAAAATCAAACTACGGATTCGACCTTTTCATCTTCTTTCTTGTCATAAGTTGGTACCGAGGTTTGGTCCGGCGAACTATAGGACATATTATCATTAATGTCGGGATAGGCATGCATCCCGTGTTCATGGATATCCAAACCGTCTTGTTCTTCAGTAACAGACACTCGGATACCTATTGTCATTTTTAATATAAGGAAAAGCACATAGGCGAATGTAAAAGAAAAGATTCCAACACTGAATACGCCTACTAGTTGGCTGAGAAATTGCGTACCACTTGCCAGATTTCCAAAAATACCTACAGCCAGTGTTCCCCATATCCCGCACACCAGGTGAACAGAAAGTGCGCCAACAGGATCATCTATCCTTAGCCTGTCAAACATTACCACTGAACAAACAACCAAACCTCCGGCGATCAACCCAATTACCAGGGCAGAAATGACTCCCATTTGATCGGCACCTGCAGTGATGCCTACCAGTCCGGCAAGAATTCCGTTGAGCACCATGGTAAGATCATTGGTTTTAAAAAGCACTTGTGACATAACAAAAGCCCCTATCGCACCGGCACATGCAGCAATTGAAGTAGTTACAAACACCAGCGATACCGTTCCGGGATCTGCTGACAATACTGACCCTCCATTGAACCCGTACCAGCCAAACCACAAAAGAAAAACCCCTAATGTAGCCAAAGGGATGTTATGGCCGGGAATTGCTTTTACTTTTCCGTTTACATATTTCCCAATCCTGGGGCCTAATAAAATAATACCAGCCAAAGCGCCCCAGCCTCCAACGGAATGCACAAGCGTAGATCCGGCAAAGTCATAGAAAGCCGTACCGATATTTTCCCCATCTACCACATTGGAAAGGAAGCCGCTAAATAGCCCGTCGTCCATGCCAAGTGTTGCTAAAAAGCCGCC
>CAMPJM010000186.1 GCA_946886805.1 uncultured Flammeovirgaceae bacterium
GTATACTTCTGTAAGGAAAAGCTTTTTTAACATTTTTGCCTTGTTTATTAAAACTGAGTCGATAAGTAGCCAAATGATGGACTGCATTTTCAAATGGGGCATCCAATTGGGAATCAGCAGGGACGAACTGCATTTCATTTTAAATAAACCTGAAGCAATACTATTTTCTGAGCCCGAAAATCAAATGGAGGCGATTGAACATGTATACGATATTGTTTATATGATTTATCTTGATGGAATAGTAGAAGATGTAGAGCTAGAAGTTACCATGAAATATGCGGAAAATTTAGGTTTTAAACCACATATTGTTGGTGACTTACTTAAAGCAATAGTAACCGCTCCTCACGACGGCATCGATAAAACACAAGTTAGAAAAGAACTAAGCAGCCTATTGGAATCAAGTTTAAGCGTATAGTAATTGATCAGCTATAGGGAAATAACCCCTTCAATTTTATAAGCTTCTTCGTAAATTTTTATTATGTCATCGCTAGAGCCCATCATTACTTTGGCTGTAACACTTATATAATTTCCGTTTTTTGAAGATTTGGTCGAAAGCTCGTTATAAGGAAAGAGGTCCATTACTTCGGTCTCTCTACCTTTTGGCACTATAAATTTAAACATGTATAAAGAAGGCCAGCTATATTGCTCGTCAAGCTTTTGTTTAAAATCCTGTGGTGATAACTTGTCACTCATAATTCTTTTATTTAAAAGGCATTTATCTGATTACCTACAGGCAAATTTAGAAAACTTGTTCTAAATAGTTGCTATTCATGTTAAAGCCTTTCAGGCTTTTCGCGATGCCGGAAACGAAGTAAATTAAACAACGGACAATCAACTTTGGCAGAACTACTGATATCCAATAATTCTCGCCAACTGGCGCGTGACAAAGCGAAACCAGTTTGTCACCCGCCAGTTGGCGGGACCCGTTGAAAGCTGGTAGTTCTGCGAGTGTTGAGGGACAAAGTTAATTAACGTCGCTGCCATTATCTAACAAGATCCCTCCGGGATGACAGTGAGGGTTAGAGGCTATAGTCTGATAGCGCACGGTAAACATCGCAAAAAGACAAAGCCATCCTTTCCGCTTGTTCCGCTATAGACACCAGGACTAAAAAAAAATTCCTATGATTTAAACAACCATAGGAATTTTTTTTTAGTCAATGAGAAAATCAATTCTTAATAAAACTTATATCGGTTATCTTCGATGTCGGCAAACTCCTTGATCGTTTCAGAAATTTTAAAGGAAGTTTGATTATCCAAATTTTGCTTTATTCTGTTCTTATAGGAAGAGTAATCTGCGATTTCCGGTGCTTCTGTAATCGCAATAGTTTCCACTATAAGTACACCGTTTTCTGAAATAAAGGGTTCAGATTTTTCACCTGCCTCTAATCCAAATATTTTTCCAACAGCGATAGGAGCCAGTCCTACATTTGGAAGACTGTTGCTATTTAATTTCAAATCGGGAGTCGAATGAATAACAGCTTCTGATCCGTAAGAAGATGCGATTTCCTCAAGAGTACCAGATAAGCCTTTTAACTTTTCAAGAATAATCTCACCTTTTTTCTGATCTTTTACTCTAACAGTGACAGCTGCTTTTACCATTGACAATGGAGCTGTTCCTTCTTCTACTTTTCCGGTCATCGCCGCTACTACATACATGTCGTCAAGCTCAAATACTGGCGATACTTTCCCAACAGAAGCCTCGGTAAACAACCATCTTACAACTTCGCGGGCATTTGTTATAGAACCTAGTCTTCTTGCATCAGAGGTAATATTCTCAGCCTCCAAAACTGTCAATGAATCCTCTGCGGCATTTTGTTCAAAATCCTCTAAATTTTCGGAAACACCAGCAAAATAATCAGCATTTCTAAACGCCTCATTTCTTGTCATATCACTCGCAGAAACTTCTCTGGCTATAGAAGCAATTTTGTATACCTTGTTAGTTTTGGGTTCGGTAACTTTAATGATATGATACCCAAATTGCGTCTCTATGATCTCTTCTAAAAGTCCGGCTTGGTCTGCATCGAAAACTGCGTCAGAAAAAGGAGCAACCATTTGACCTTCGGTAAACCATCCTAAATCTCCTCCATTTGCAGCAGAACCATCTTCACTTCTATCCCTGGCAAGCTCAGCGAAATCTGCGCCCCCTTTTAGCTCCTGAAGTGCTTCCTGAGCCTTTTGCTTCGCTAACTGCTTAGCTTCTTCATCAGATTCATCGGCCTTGAACAGTATATGGCTTGCACGAGCAGAATAAACCGAATCTTCAAAAATATCAGAAACTTTAAAAAGTTGGTAGATCCCATTTTCTAAGTATGGTCCATAAACCTTACCCTCCTCAAGTTGCGCCACTTGATCCTGAAGCTTAGAAGGCAACTGGCTAACATTATAGGATCCGAAAGCCTGTGGGAAATCTGAATTCAACCTGGCAAAAGAAGAATCGTTGCTTACAGTTTTAAATTCATCTGCCAATTCCTTTAAATCTTCATCATAAGCAGCAGAGTCGGCACCAGATGCAGCAATTGAAAAAGTAACGTACTTTATACTTCTGCTTTCCTCGACCTTATATTCTTCCTCATTCTCAGAAATATAATTTTCTAATTCCTCATCAGTAACTGAAACTGCAGAATCACTAACTGAAAAAAATGGAATATATAAATACTTGGCCTCAGCAACAGTATTTTCTTCGCTATATTCTCTTTTCGCCTCAGCATCTGTTATGTAATTTGTTTGCAGAAACAAATTATCGTATTTAAGCCTCTTTCTGGCCTGATAAATACTCTCTTCCATCCGTACCCATTGTTGCTGGTTCTGTGGAGGTAATTGAGAAAAATTTCTAAGAAAATTTATTATTTGGCTTTTGTCGAATTCTCCTGTTTCAGGGTTTGTAAAAGCTTGAACAAGGTCGGGATGTATATTATTTCCCTGAACCATATCAATTTTCTCTTCGTCGCTTAAGGTCAGCCCTAATTCATCATACTGATCTTGAAAAGCTATATCTACAATTAATAGCTCCCATGCTTGCTGTCTTATAGTAGACATCTCTGCCTCAGAAGGAGTCCTTTGGGTATTAAGAATATAGTTGTTTTTCATATTCTCAACCCTTCGCTGAAAATCCTGATAAGTAATTTTTCTACCGGCAATTTCCCCCACGTCATTACTTTGACCACCAAACAAAAACGAGTTTGGCCCAAGCAAATCAGCTAAAATAAAAGAAACGATAGCCAAACCAATAGCTACAACTAAAACTTTCCCTGCTTTATCCCTAAGTGTATTAATTAATGCCATTTAATTTCTTCAGTTTTAAATTTTCTCTTAAAATCGATGATACTTCCATTATCTTGTTTTATTGATTAAGATATCACCAATTATTATTTGTTGGCTGTTGCCAATTTATACCGTTATATTCTTATAAATCTATAGAAATAGGATCAAAATAGAGCCACACTTCCTCTAAAATTGTACCTAAATCACCCTAAAGTTATTTAAAAATTAAATAATTGAAGATAATTTAAAATAACTTTAATAAAGACCCGCAAAATAATCACATATTAGTGTAATTTCAAAATTATTCTTTGGAATAGGCGAAGATTTAAGAATCATCTGAAAGATTATCCCGAATATTTATTTTAACAATGTCTATTCTTGCATCCTGCATTGCCACTACAGTAAAAGTAAAAGGTGGAATATCAATTACATCATGTAATTCAGGCAAATCTTCCGTGATTGAAAGTATAAATCCGCCAAGTGTATCATAGTCTCCTTCTGGAATATTCCAATCGTACTTTTCATTTAGATAGTCTATTTCATGCCGGGCGCTTACAAGATAGGTATTCTTATCAATTTCCTGCTCAACCCAATCCTCATCATCATGCTCATCCTGAATCTCTCCGAATATTTCTTCAATAATATCTTCTATGGTAACAATACCGGAAGTTCCACCAAACTCGTCAACCACCAAAGCAATACTTTTGCGCTCGGTAATAAACTGTATCATTAGTTCATTCGCTAAAAGCGTTTCAGGAACTATTATAATGGGAGTAAGAATTGCAGAAATTTCCTTTGGCTTTTTAAATAGCTGTAAAGAATGGCAATAGCCGATTATGTCATCTATTGAATCTCTATAAATAACTATTTTCGAATGACCGCTTTCTACAAATGCTTTTTTTAATACTTCAATATTTTCCTCTACATCAACGGCAGAAATTTCGGTTCTGGGTATCATACATTCACGAACCCTCACCGTTTTAAACTCCAACGCATTATTAAAAATCTTAGTATTTATCTCTACTTTTGAGCCCTTCACCGAGTTTAATAAGTCTTCGCTAGTTTTAGAAATAGTATTCTTGATATAATTATTTAAATCAGTGAGGCCAAATACTGGCTTGTCTTCCGAATAATCAAGTCTTAAAACATATTTTATAAAGAAACGGGACAAGCCGATTATTACAAACACCAATGGAGACATAATCCAATATATTATCCACATTGGAACAGCGAATATGGATAATAGCCAATCAGGATTTAGCAGAAAGAAACTTTTGGGCGTAAATTCGGCAGTTGCCAATACAAATAAAGTAGAGATAGCTGTTTGAATAATCAATACTGAGGCATCATTGTCGACACTTTGAGGAAGTAAAGCCGTAATAGATGGCTCAAGGACGCTGGCCATAAATATTCCATATACCACCAAGGCAATGGTATTCCCAACCAAGGTGGTGCCGATAAAACGTGACGGCTTTTTTATGAAATTGGATAATATCTTTCCTGATAGGGTCCCCTGTTTTCTTTGCAATTCAATGTGCAGCTTGTTGGCCGAAACAAACGCAATCTCAATCCCAGAAAATAAAGCTGAAAATATCAATGAAATTATAATCATTGATATCTGGTAATTCTGATCCATTATTTCTTCAACTTTTTACCTGAATTGGCATTTGTGCTATCGGTCTTAGAGGTTTCTTGTTTTCGCTTGTTCTTCCGGATTTTATACCATAGAAGTAGACCGATAGAAAACATAAATAAAAAATAGGAATTCTCAAATCCTACAGTCATGGCCTGATGCAAACCAATTATCAAAACGGCAACTGCAAGAGAAAAAATTATGGTATCTTTTATATTCACTTCCTAATCTTCCAGTATGCTTAATTCCCCTGTTGGTTTCAAAATTCTATAACTGGAAAAATCTTGATTTGCCGTGAGGCCTTCTCCCAAAAGTATATCCTCCGCAGTCTCTATCCTTACAAACTTATCTGTGTAGATTTCTTCTTTGTCTTGTTTCCAGTACAATACTTCTGTATTCAGCTTTTGGTCTTCCACAAAATTATTTACCTCTACATCGCCCGTGGCAGTATAGAGATTTTCTTTATTATCAAAATGGCCTTTATTAGCTTCCAGAGTGGTGGAAATTTTTCCCGTGACATCATAAAACTCTATATAGACTCCTTCAGGAAACTCCCGATCACCATTTTCAAATTCAAGTTGCCTTTTTGCTTTTACTCTTACTCTTACCACAGCAGAGTCACTATATAAAGTTTCCATATTTTCTATCTCAAACAGAGCACCCTCATAAGGAGTCACCTCACTTACATCAGCAGTGTCGTCACAGGCACTCATTGCAAATGCGATTAATAAGAGACCAAATAGTTTACCTACTTTATACATAGCTAAAATAAAAAAGCGGTCAAATCCATCATCATAGAGTTGACCGCTCAAATTTACTGAATTTTATTATCTTTTTTGAATTGTTACCGTTTCATTGATCCAGCATCCAACAGTTAACTCCTGACCTACTTGCATGTTATAAGTGAAGATTTCTTCTGCTGAAGGAAACTGCTCCTTCGCAGACTGCATTCTTGAAGATGCACCACCTCTTTGATACATTTCATATGCGGCAAGGAATACACCTCTGTCTTTTACAATATTTTCTCCTCCCTTACATTGTTCGTAACTTTTGAAGTAAAGATCACCAATAAATGTATAAGCTTCTTTTTTGCTAGGGTCGGTTCCTACTGCTTTTAAGGCATAATCACGAGCGCTATTCTTCTGTCCTCTCTTTGCAGCAATGTCTGCCAACTCCATATATATATCCGCCTTTTCAGTATTTTGGTCTGTAAGGGTCAATGCTTCTTCAAAATGCTTAAGAGCAGTTTCAAAATCATTGTCGGCTTTTGCCTTTAGGGCAATAACTCTAGCAATTGAGTAATTAGGCTCCTTCTTATGAACTATTTTAGCTGCTTCCATAAACAGCGGAGTATCCGTGCAACCACCCGTTAACGAAAAAGAAATGATCTTTTTTGCAGTCTTCAAATCTTCCGGATCAGCCTTTAATTTTGGTCCAAGATTATTTGTGATAAAATTACAATCAACTGTTACAACATCGGCAAGCATTGCATCTATTTTTCCTTTGTAATCTTCATAGGTGTCTGCGTTCTGTTGGTTAGGATCTGCAATCTTTTCGTCTAAGATGGTGATAATCATGTCGTACTTCTCGATTATCTCCTCATCTGTAAGTTCTATTCCAGACAACTTAGCTCTTCTGAGCACATCCATATAAGCTATGGTATTTACGCCCAAAACATCTCCTTTATTCAATTCAAAGGTTTTAGCATAAAGCGTCAGCAACTCTGGATACTTTTCTTCCTTTCCTCTGTAATATTTGTAAGCCTCATAAGCCTTTCTATTCAACACTTCTGCCTCGTTGTTAAAATACTTAATCCGAAGGTCATACATTAACAAGGCAGAATCGGCAAAAACCTCCTTTTGGGCTTTATCTTTTGCCTGTTCCGCAAGCCCCTCGTAAATTTTCGCCCCGTTTATGTAAATTGAAGCGTTCAAATCAGGAGCATTTTGCAACAACCATTGCAAATTATTTGCTGCCACTCTATAATTATCATTTTTTAAGGCATCTGAATATAGTGCATTTTTAGTTTCAGCTGTAGCTTTATCCTCAGGCCATTTCCAATCCTGCGCCACTGTCTGATTAATTAATGCTATGCTTGCGAATAAGCACATAAAAATCACCGATTTTACTTTCATTTCTGTTAAATTTAAATTAATTAATGCTAATCAAATTTTTCTCAATTGTTTGTCGAAAATCTTCAAAAAGCAATGCTGCTTTTAGTCGTACTTTCTTCTTAGGAACCATTTGTCATTGAAGGTGACGCCCAAATGAACCTTAAAATATTTTTCTTCTATTAAATTTTGGTCTGTGGTGCCCCTTTGTCCAAGTTCAAATCCTAAATCAAAACTAGAATAATTTCTTATGGGTAGGGATACTCCAAAATTTATACCAAACTCATTTATCTTTTCATTATTTATTTCATAAGGGAGCTTTTGGTGAGAAAGCCCAATCCTATAAGTCATTCTTTTGAGGTAACTGTCTACCGAAGTTGCATCAGGTATAAACTCCGCACCTGCGGCTATCTTATAGTTATTTACAAAGCCTTCGCTGTTCCCTTCATAATTTCTATAATTTGACCAGTCCCGGAGGATTAAGTCAATTC
>CAMPJM010000187.1 GCA_946886805.1 uncultured Flammeovirgaceae bacterium
TAAACGTGTAGTTGAAGGAATTTTCATCTTCCATCTTTATAACACAATGCATTACTTGTAAGTCATTTTCAAGCATTACCTCTCTACAGGCTTTGACATTCTCAAGGAATTTGGTCATTTTTTCCATCACCCTCTCCAGATGACCTTGGAAATTCTTTATATCCAACAAGGTATTAGTTCCCTTTAGCTCAAAACGGTTATCTTCTTTGATTTCAAACGTCAGCGTGATAGTATCAGGTGTTTCCTCGATGAGCTCAAGGGTAGCGGCACATAGTTTTCTGCACAGGTTTTTTAAATACTTGGTTTCCATGTGGTCTTTATTTTTTTTGGGCTACTAAATTGGCTGATTGTATGTTTTTCGGGGTATTCTGGGCTTTTAGAAGGCTTCCCTTGTTTCTTCAAAAATTTATTTTCTCACAAATTTCGAGGGTGACCTACTTCATCTTGGATAACATTGTATCGTTGTTTCCATTATGATCGTTTCTACTCATCAGATCCACATCGGTCTTCTTTCTCTAATTACCTTTTCTTCTGGTCGCAACCTAAACACTGAGGCTATCAATAGAAAACGAATCAAGCTTCTTCCTTTGTAGGCGCTCCGCCATTTCTTTGCTATTGCCATATTACCTCTAAATTTTCACTATCTAATGACATATGGAGATATAACTTATAACTGTAGATGTAGTAATTCTGGTTAAACCTCATTACACCTTGACCTTTAGGTACAATCTACACTCGAGTAGTCCATAATACAGCGTGGATTTGTCTATGGATGATGGCTTTTTAACTTTAACACTATAACCTACCTTCTATCTTACCTTATCACTTCAAGCTTATCGCTTCCTTTGAGCATGTGGAGATAAAGAGGATAGCTCACAATAGATCCGTCGTGAATCCGTCGGATAACAGGTTCACCTTTATAATCTTCATCATTTCTAATTAACTCCACCACTTTACCATCTGCAAGAAAACGCATTTCATAATTTTCTATTAGTTCAAATTCGCCTGGGGCAACTATTTCCTCCACCAAATCATCCCATCTTTCTTCAGAATCTTTTTGCGTATCCCAAAAAAATGCCTGTGCTACTTCCTGTTCCTTCTTATACATCATGTTGGCGTACCCTATAGTATCTTTATTTTTAGCAATATCTAAATACCTGTGATATGTTGCCAACACGTCGTTCTTTATAGAAGGAATTTTCCGCAAATCTTTAGAATTGGACCAGCCTTCCAGCACATAAGGTACCTCCAAATAAAAATCTCCTTCAAACTCCAGAGAAGCGATACCGTCTTTCTTTATTTTCGGAGATTCAAATGTATATACGACTTCGTAATCCTCCATCTTATCCTTTCCGAACTCACCGTGTTTGATAGAGAATTTTAAAGAAGAATGATTTGTGAGAAATTTCTGAAACTCCCACTCTTGATTTCTAGGCGGTGTTAGGATGATTTTGATTTTATATTTTCCGGATTTTAATAATCGACCGTTTATAGGTTCAACGGCCCCACCTACTGTACCTGGAGATAAAACCTCAAGGGCTTCCACTCCACCAATTTCAATTCTATATGTACAATCGACACTCGAATAATCAATCAGGTATCGAGGACTATAATCATACCTTTTTACCCTTTGATATATATTTTTCATCTCTACGTCTGTTTTTATTTCTATTACAGCCATTATTTCTTCTGTTATATCACTTTGAGCGTAAGCATTAAAGATTACGCTCAATAGTAGAAGAAGAACTAGCCCATGAACTGCCATGTCATACCCTATTTTTGAAAGCATATATATCACTCCTTATTTCTTTTGGGTTCATGAAACATTCCTACTGTCGGATCACTTCCAGTTGATCACTTCCTTTGGGCATGTGGAGGTATAAACTTTGGAAACGTACGATTCTATTTGGGTCCACGCGGCGAATTACGGTCTGGCCTTTATTCCTCCCGTCGTTTCTTCTAAGCTCCACTACTTTTCCATCGGCCAAAAACCGTAGTTCATAATTTTCTATTGGCTGATAATACCCGGGGGCATTGATTACCTCCACCAAATCATCCCATCTTTCTTCAGAATCCTTTTGCCTATCCCAAAACAGCCCTTTAGCCACTTCCAGCTCTTTTTTGTACATCATATCGGCATAAGCAAGAGTGTCTTTGTTCTCGAGGATGGTCCGGTACTGGTTGTATACTGCTACGACTTTCTCTTCTATGTGGGGTATTTTTCTTAAATCTTTAGAATTGGTCCACCCTTCCAGTACATAAGGTACTTCCGCATAAAACTCGCCGTCAAGCTCCAAGGATGGTATATCATCTTTTGTGATTTTAGGCGATTCGAACTCGTACACTACTTCGTAATCATCCATTTTATCTTTTCCGAACTCGCCATGTGAAATTGTGAACTTCAAAGAGGAGTGGCTGGTCAAAAATTCCTGTGGCTCCCATGCTTGATTCCTGGGTGGCGTAATAATCACTTTTAATTTCTGCTTTCCGGATTTTAGAATATTAGGAGTAATAGGGTCTACGGCTCCCCCTACGGTACCCGGAGCAACTATTATCACTGCATCCACTCCATTAATTAGGATTTTATAAGTACAATCCAC
Source organism: uncultured Flammeovirgaceae bacterium (assembly GCA_946886805.1). The sequence continues at coordinate 2,601 of CAMPJM010000187.1, forward strand.
ACTTGAGTAGTCTACCAGATAGCGGGGATTGTAATCGCTCCTTTTTACTTTTTGGTAGATGTTTTTGATATCCACATCTGTTTTTCTTTCCTTTACAACCATTTTTTCTTCTATTTGGTGTTCTTTCTTATTGGTTTGTCCACAGGCTTGCATATTAATCGCCCAAAGTGTGAGCATCAGTAAATTTATCCTTTTCATTTATTTTCGTTTTCGGTAAAGTAATGTTTTTCAAAGGTGCCCTCATATTTAGCAAATGTAATTTCACCCTTAAATTCAAAACCAGCACCTATCAGCTCTTCCCTGGTCATTTCTTCTTCTTCCTTTTCGACCAGTTGAGCGGAAGGCATTGGAGCGGCTTCTTCTAATGCCATTCCTCCAGGTTGATCAATATAAACCTTTCCCTTCGCATAAATAGACAATTTAAGCCCCTCAAAAAAAACTTTTCTGGAAATATAAATGCCTTTCATGTCTGCTCCAAAGGTACTTTTGATTCCCAAACCCGCTTCCACTGCAGCACCTACTTCAAAACTGGTCACTACCCCATACTGAAAAACATATTTTGTTTTGCTTAAATTTAATTTCGCTTCCAGCTTTACGGTGAGGGCATTTGAGCCTGCAATAATTTCTTCCTCTTTTTCAGCGGAATAACCATTACCTAAAGCATTTCCTGCCAGTAAATTATGCTTGAGCTTAGCCTCTATGTCCATTTTTCCGGTCACAGAAAAATCAAACTTAATTTCACTTTCCTTGTCCATGAGCAAAATTAACAGACCATCCACTATTTTTAGCGCGATATAGGCTAGGGGGTGCTTCCGACAAAGCAGCTCTAAGATATCCCACTTGAGTTCAAAGCCAACTAAAGGTTTTGCTGATAACGCAAGTTCTATTGCCAAAGCTTGCTTGTTTACGCTATTCAGCTTTTTGTCTTTTATTTCCTCACGCCACCAAGCACCAGCAAAAGCCAAAGACGGGTATAGCATTTCCAACTTCTGAGGCTTTCTGTTTAACTTGCTAATAAATGCATCTAGGGACAATTTGTCTTTCGGACTTACGGAGGTTTTTGATTCCTCGCCTTCAATAATCTTAGCTATCATCTGACATGCCTCTGACATTGCTTGAAAACAATTAAACACATTTTCAACAAAATCTTTAGTTAGATCTTTTTTTTCATTACCGCCATCCCATTCAGCAGCCAATGAGATTTCCATCCGTTTAAAAATCTCAATAAGCCCATTCAGATTTCCTTTCTTTTTCGGAGTACTTCCTGAAGTTCGAGTGATTTTGTCATTCTTTTTTTCATGGCCTGTTGGTTCAACAGGAGAATCAGTTCTTTTTACTCTGTTAAAATCATTTTCTTCACAGTTGAATTTGAATTGCAAAATCCATTTAATATCAGGAAAAGTGGCAATGGAAATCTTGTGCTTGTAAGCACAGGTTTCGGTAGTGATGTTATAAATTTGAGGAGTAACAGATTTTGGCCAAAAATACTTAAAAATATTTAAGCCCCAATTTCCTTCTATATCACCATAATTATATCGAGCGTTAAATGAAAGTTCTTCATCAGATCTTTTGACGGTAGCAAAATCCTCCACCTCTTTGTCGCTCATTTTGCTTGTTCGAGTACTCGAATTGGCCATGAGAGTTCTTTTACTTTCTGTTTTTCCTTCGACTCCCGTAAAATCCCAATTTCGATTATTTGCTTTCTCTACTTTGATACTTTCATTTGCCTCTGTATCGGAAAAGCTATTTGCTACCCGTTCATATTTTACATCAGGTATATCAATGGTAAAAACCCTATTTTTGTGAGATGACTTGTTAGTGCAAACTTTTGTATTGCTGTCGGTTAGCAAAACTGTTACTTCATTTTCTTGTTTTGATCCCGCAACTATTTCAAAAATTTGTTCTTTAACTTTCCCATTTTCAAAGATAATATATTCCCGATCCTTCGTCTTTACCGTTATCCCAGTATACTTACACATCTCATACTTCTTTGCATCCACCTCCACCTTGCCAATAGTTACAGGAACAGCGCTACCTTTATCAAGTTTACGTTCCGCTACCTCGCTCTTAATTGTGAGCTTTGCTCCCTCAAAGTTCGGGCTTAGTCTCTCGTTGGTAATTTTTACTGTAATATTGAGGTCGTACGAAAGTATTCTTTGTGCGGCGTTAAAAAGTTGACTCCGCCAAATCGTCTTAACAGGAAAATTGATAATGAGCTTGCCTTGATAAGTCTGTCCTACTATGGTTTCCAAGACACCATCAGATTCATCACTAAAAAAATTGACTTCCAAGGTATCTCCATTCAAACCTTCTGTCTCTATATGCAGCTGAAGCATGTCGCCATACTTCACATCCCCGGTAACTTCCGGCCCTTTGTTGCCCACCTGATATTTATGCCAGCTTACCTTCGTAATTTCAGGCTTACAATATCCCGAAACAAAAAATCCAAAAGGCATTTTATTTTCCGGGGCATGCTGGAACGCTTCAAGCCAAAACAAAGCACTTCCACAAATCCTTTTAGACAATGAAATTTTAATTGACTCACCTTTTACTTCACAAGCATCTTTTGCTGTAATGCAAGGGCCACCTGGTGGAACTGATATACATGCCCATTGTGTCGCCCGCTTTTCGGATTCTTTGGTGCCTTCATAGTAGCCGTCTTCGGGAATTTCTGCTATCACATAGCCGCCATCATCCATGCTGGTGATAACTACATGGGGGCTGCAATCATTCTTCCCAACCAAATAATCCGGAGTTGTACAGCTTCGTACCATTATTCTTTTTACTCCGGATTTCAATTTTGGCTTTGCCGGCTTTTTCTCCTCTTTTAACTTTACTTCCATAATTATCCAGCGGTTATTTCTAATAAAGAATCATCAATCTCCATTTGATCATGCGCAACAGCACCCAAGGTCACACATGGGTTTATTTGGTTATGTACCGCTTCATCTTCTTCCTGCATAGCAGTTTGGCTTATGCTCATGGTCTGGCCGTGATTCATGATGCTGATCATGCCACCCCCAACACTGCAAGTAGCTTTGCTCAGGTCTAATAATGGTTTGCCTCCCGTTGGCAAATTCACGGCCTCATACATGTTTTGCCACATGAGGTTGGCTGCGCAGGGCATAGAGCTGGGGGTACCTGGCTTGCAGGTTTTGAAGTTTAATGATGCCACGGTTTTTTCCATATCGGTAGCAATTAGTTTTTCGCTCCCATCATCATTGATATAAAACTTCTGCTGCGTAATCACTTCTAATTTGGCCATGGTGCCGGGTGCCATGGTACACATGCATGTAGCACCATGACAAACTAAAGTTCCGCTTTTATTTGGTTTCATCTTCTGGTATTAAGAGATTAAACTTTTCAGGAAGGGCAAAAATCCCTTTTCCTTATTTTCTTCTTTCTTTTCGACTATTAATTCTTTGTCGCGCTCCCGCATATGATATGCAGTGAAATCAACCACTTTCCGATCATCGGATGAAAGCTCCAGGCTCACATTTCCCATGATCGATTGGAGCATGTGGTTGCCTTTTTCTATTTCATATTTCAAGTCTATTTCTCCCTTAAGATCGAATCCGGGCGTAGTTTCGCCAAATTGATTGTACCCGGTTTGTAATTCATAGGCTGTCCTCTTATCATCAGGTTTTCCTTTCCTTTTGATTACGATTGTGTCGTAATGGGTATACTCATCTGAAATTTCCTGTGTAAGGGCATACCTAACCGGAGGCCTTCCCGGAACAATCGGGAATTCTATGGGAGGCGTTTTTCGACGGCTTTGAATGGGGAAACTGAAACCTAAAAATGCTGTAAGAAAAATATCATGTTGAACCAAAGGCGCTAAAAAGCCATTGGCAATCATTTTCTCAGTCTTGTTTAGGTACCATTGCGAATTTTTGTCCTTGTAATACCCATCCAATTCCCTTCTGATATTTTGCCATCGTGTTTGGATTTCCTTTTGGTTCAATATCTCGAGCGAATTTGCAAACGGTAAAAATTCCATTTCCAGAGGATAAAATGCCTCGGAGCATTTCAGGGCTAAATCCATAACAATGCTGTTCTCGCTCCTATGGTTGATCCTCACATCACTTTTTTTATAAATTATTCTAAAGGCATTGGCAGTGCCCAAACTCTTCTCCATTTCTATAAAACCCTCAAATGTAATTACCTGCTTTGATGCTTCTGAGCCATTTGAGAGGTTAAGAGTAACACCATAGATTCTTGTAAAAGAAAATACCTGCTGATATAAAAAGCTATCAGGAGCAAACTCAACTAAATTCAGACTTTGTTTCAAAACAACTTTACTTTTTCATTACTTTGGATGTCCACTGATTTATTGGATGCCAGCGTTAGATTTTTGCTGGTGCTATTTATTGTTACTTCTTCTGAATTTGTTTCAGACTTTTTAGAGGATGAAATCACCTCATTCTCCACATGCTCATTCACATCCTTGGCCATCACATTAAAAGTTTCTCCAATACTGCAATTCATATTTTTTCCTGCCCCTACATAGATATTTTCTGTAGCATCGAATTGGATATTTTTTGCAGAAAGCTTTAGATCGTTACCGCTTGATATATGAATGTCATTTGTATTGGTATTGATTTTTATAAAATTCTGGTTTTTGTCAGTAATGATGATTTTTTCATCTCCATCTGTATCATTAAACTCAATGGTATGTCCAGTTCGAGTCCTAATGGCTTTAATGTCGTTTTTCTTCGTTACAAAACTTTCCGGTCTTGCTTTACCGTGGTACAAACTCCCCATCACATAGGGCTTTTCAGCGTTGCTGTTCTCAAAACCCACCACTACCTCTTCGCCGATTTCCGGGACAAAAAACATCCCTTTGTCGGAACCTGCGTAGGGGGTGGAGATCCTCAGCC
>CAMPJM010000188.1 GCA_946886805.1 uncultured Flammeovirgaceae bacterium
CAACAGAATATCTTCTTTAATCAAATAACTAAAATCTAATTCTTTAATCGTTTTTTGATGATTGTTGTTGTTTGGGTATAACAGTTGAATAGCCTGTTGATATAAATCTCTATTCCTCAATTCAGGGTGAAAGTTCTTCTGGTTTTTATAAATAACATCTAATTCATCCCGATAATAATCTCGTTCGATAACTGTGATTAAACCTCCTTTAATTTTTTGCTTTGGATTTTTCAGTAGGCTGCAATAAACAAAGGAAGCAATGCCTTTGGTGTTGTTTTTTGCATTGAACGAAGTGAGGGAAGTTTCAGTCTTTAATTTCATCAAAGTCCAGTCTTCTTCCTTAGGAATATTGATGTTTCTACCTTTATCAGCCCCTTTTAAAATCCTATAGCCTTTCTCATCATATCTTGTTTTAATGATAAAATCGCGATTAGTATTCTTCCATTTAGGCCAGAACTTGCTTTGTTGTTCTTTTATCCAACCAGTTTCCAATTCGACTTCAAAAACAAAATTGTCCTTTCTTTTCTGACCTGTATTACGAACATCAGTTATCAAGAACTCACGGACTTCATTAATGAGATATTCTGTTTTCTTTGTATCAATCGTACCCTCGTCATTATATTTCGAAACAATTTCAACTTCTTTCAAATCTCCAATTTCAGTAATTGCAATTTTTGTTTCTTCCTTATATTTGAATAGCTCTGTGTTCTCATTATTGCTATCCACCAAAATAATTTCATAAGCATCCTCACCCTTAATTTTACTCGCACTTTTTACTTTGCCTACAAAAGTATCTATCAATTCACCTTCTTTCTGCACTTTTTCATCTTGACCAATTACTTTTTCATAGCCTCTTTTTTGATTAAAACTCAAGGTAATCCAAGCCAGTTGCTCTTTTGTTAGTTCAAAATGTTTATCAGTAACTGCCTTATGTCGCAAATAATATAAGGTCCAGTCGTAAGGTATTTTTGTTCGTTTGCCATTTTTCTTTTGGTAAAACATTTCTGGATAGCGCTTTTTAAAATCACTTTCCATTTGATTATAGGCATCCATAAACAAGAAATGGTATTTACCTTCTTCGTCCTTATAATAAGCAAGCTTTTCTTCCGTTCCTTTTTTAAATTTACCACTCCGTTTACCTTTATCATTCTCAAATTCAATAGATAATTTATAATGCTCAGGAAGCGAGTTCAGAAGATTCAAAACACAATGAAGCCTATCTCTTCTTAGTAAATATCTTTCATTTAATTTTCTTGGCGAGTGTTTAGTCGTTCTTTCAGCCGCGGCACTATCAATTTTGGCTCCACTTTCAAATTTTGAAATTTCTCCAGCATCCATTGTAAGAATCCGAGAACCAAGACCTAATATTTTTACTGTTCTGTTTTCGTGGTCTATCTCAACCAGTGCCCATCCAATAGAGTTCGTCCCTAAGTCAAGTCCAAGTATGGTTTTTTTCATGCTTTTTGTTTTATATCAATTTTTTATTATAATTGTATTCAAAGAATAAGCAAATCACAATAAGGATTATTCCGTTGTGAAAACATTTAAGGTGGGGATAAAACCTCGCCTTTTTTTATGCTATTCCTCTTCAAACCTGTTTTTCTAATTAGTTATCCTTAACCTGTCATATTTCAAAATTCATTTTTGGCTGGCTCTCTTGAATCTGCCTTTATTGTATAGGTGATGAGAATATTCCCAAAGTATCGAAAGTTGAGGTAGAATATTTTTTAATAATACAAATTTTCACATAAAATATCCAATTGTTTTTGAAATAGTTGAAAAACTGTGAAATATTTCCTTTCACAGGACTCTATATCTAACAAATGCCGTTGCATTGCAGCATTTATATCGGAATTTCATAGATAGTTATAAGAACACCGCACGCCATTCTTCACCATACAAGGGCATTTCGCAAACATATTTTTATGCGATAACGGTATGATTAAATGAAGGAACTGAATAAGTAAATTTCCATCACCTATGCAAGCAAAAACATTCCACAGTACATTCTAAAATGAACTATCGGAAAAAACCATAGCCTAACTTTGCTTCAAACTTCAGAAGATATGGAAATAAAAAGCAAAATTTTATGGACTCGAAAGCCTGGCGAGACCTTTCTCGATGGGAAATATAACAGAGTTCACCAATGGTTTTTTGATGGTGGTTTAACCTTGGGCGCCTCTTCCTCGCCGGAAATAATTCCGTTACCAATGTCAGATCCAGCACTGGTAGATCCCGAAGAAGCTTTCATAACGAGTGTTTCCAGTTGCCATATGCTTTTCTTTTTGTCTATTGCGGCAAAGAAGAAGCTTGTTGTAAACTGCTATGAAGATAGCCCGACGGCGGTTTTGGGTAAAAATGAAAATGGAAACTTGGCCATTATTTCATTGACCTTAAACCCGACAGTTATATTTGAAGGTTCGTCGATGCCTGATGAAAGCGCTATCCAAACTTTACACGAGCTAGCTCATGCTCAATGTTTTCTTGCAAATTCAATTAAAACTAAAATAACTATTAATTTATGAAGGATTTGGCTATAATTATTAAAGATCAGCCCGGAGCTTTGGCAGCAATGGGCAATATTTTGGGCAGGGCAGGCGTAAGTCTCGAAGGAGGTGGCGTATTTGTTCACGGAGGAAAAGGAATTGCCCATTTTTTGGTAGAAGATGCGGAAATGGGCAAAAGCGAATTAGAAAAGCATGGGATAGAAGTAGTAGGAATTAATAAGGTTTTGATTCAAAAATTAAAACAGGATGTGCCAGGACAATTGGGCAAAATCTGTCGCATTATGGGAGAAAACAATGTAAATATCCTGGTTCAGTACAGCGATCATGCCAACCAACTGATATTGGTGGTGGATGATTATGAAAAAGGAGTAGAGATTTCAAAAAAATGGTCAAAAGGTGCTTATGAATAATCAGCTTGAAATAATTGAGCAACATTTCGGGAAAGTGGCAGCCTTGATAGGAGAGAAGTCACGCGCGATAATGCTGTGGAATTTGTTGGATGGGAAGGCCTATACAGCTACTGAGCTGGCAATCTCTGCAGATATTTCCAAACAGGCTTGTAGCAACCATCTCTCCAAATTGGTGGAAGGAAACCTGCTGACTATTGAAAGCCAGGGAAGACACAAATATTATAGGTTTGCAAACGATCGGGTGGCACATGCAGTGGAAAATATTGCTTATCTACTGCCTGATCTTCATTATTTTGAAAAATTTAACCGTGAGCCGGTTGAAGGAATAAAAAAAGCGAGGACTTGTTATGATCATATTGCAGGTAGCATGGGCGTAAAAATCACCACGGCCATGTTGAAAAAGGAAGTAATAAGGGAAATGGACGAAAAGTATGTTGTTACCGGTGAGGGTGAAGTTTGGTTTGAATGTTTCGACATAAACATTCCAGAATTGCAGAAGATGAAAAGGAGGTTTGCTTATCCCTGTCTCGATTGGAGCGAAAGGAAGCACCATATTGCGGGAGCGCTCGGTGCGGCAATTTTAAATGCCTTTCTACAGAAAGATTGGCTAAGGAAAAAAAAGCATACCCGCGTACTGCTCATTACGCCTACAGGTAAAATGGAGCTGGCAGAAAGATTAAGAATTGAAGTTTAGGGGCACGTTCCCGGACCTGTTCCGGGATCCCTCAAAACGACAGCCAAACTTTCCCTTTCGGTATTTGAAAATGTTCTCTCCCCGGAAATATAGCTTGATCCGTTTTAATTTATTCTGGCAATCTCAGAAACGAGCGGTCGGACGGATGAGTAGACGGTTAAGTAGTTAATTGAAGCTGCTTTCCGGCAATCGTTGTTAGCAAAAAATCCTTTTTATCCAATAATCCCACGAATCCTGATTAAGACAAAAAAGTGCTGAAGTGACTACTAGCACAAGCCTCCAGACTATTCAGATAAAAGGCTAAAAGCAGTTCGATACAAGAGCGAAACACTCAAACTTATCAGGTCGCAGCGGGACGCTACGACCAGTGTTTGTGTAAATCTACATTTGGGTTTTATTTCAAATATGTAAATCTTTTTCCGGACGACCGCACGCAAAAAATTTTTTTCATCCAATAATCCCACGAATTCAGATTCAGACAAAGGTGCTGAAACCAACTACAAGCACAAGTTCATCGGCAGTGCGCTCAGATTATGAAAACATAAAAAAAGCATCAGTTAATTAAAACTGATGCCTTTGTGAAAAAGTAGTATTGCAACTTTTCAAAAAAAATATTTATTACTATTTACTCCGCAATTGGTGCAGCTGGTTCTTCAGCATTCATTTCTTCTTCGTTTTTAATAGCATCTGATTCAGTTCCTACAGCATCAGTTTCAGTCTCAGAATAATCAGCATCACTTGCAGGAGCCTCAGTCTCAGTAGCTTCGATTTCCTCAGTAGCTTCAGTTTCTGTAGCTTCTGTCTCTGTTGGCTGATAAACGTCTGAATCCTGTGCATCTTGTGCAAATACTGCTGTAAAACCTAATAACGCAATTCCGAAGGTCAAAAATACTTTTTTCATAGTCTTAGTTTATTTAATTAAAGATTAAAATTATTAATTGTTTATTCACTACTATAGAAAAAGCATGCCAAAACCCTGGTTTTAGTATAAATCATTGATGTTCAGATACATACAAATTTTATAAAATTGCGTACTTCGTTTCTATTGGTGTAAGAAATGGTCAAGCTGTGGAAATCCTCTACAGTGTGATGCACATGATATGTCAGTTTAATGTAAAACTTTTCCTTCCGAGGCTGGAAAACGTCCTTCTTTGCTAAACCTCATTAGGGCTTGACGTCAGCAAATATTATCGCCACATTTACCACTTCAGAAAAAGTGTTGGTTTTTTTCAGCCCCATTGCCTCGTCCAATTAAGAACTACTCCATAATCAAATCAATTACTTCTTCAGGGTCAGCATCATTGTTGATCCAAATAGCTTCTATTGTTGTTGCACCGTCAATTGATATGCCGTTTGTTCCTAATCTTTTAGAGGCTTCGGAATAATCAATCTCTAAGGCTCTGAAAGCATCGGAAATCGGTGCTTTAACTATTTTTGATACTATAACTATATCAACGGGCGGCTTGAGTGTCTCAAAGATGACGAATACAACTGATACGGTCAATACTCCTAGTGAAGCTGGAATAAATAGCTTTTTTTTAAAATGGCTTCTTAAGCCTTTCCAATTGAGTATGATGTGAGAAATAGCGCAAACCAAAAAGAACATACCCATATATTCGTGAGCGACTTCTGTATAGCCGTCAAACAAATGAAAAAACATAAGCACGCCCGAAAGCCCAACGACAAGAAAAACTAAAGATATAAAAGGGGTAACATAACTTCTATTAAGCTTCATAACAAAGATTTTATTTAATTAAATTTCGAAAACTTATTTTCAAGACTGACTAGCCAATTTTCTCTTTTCTTCTGGCTTACTGATTTTACAGAAGCAAAATTTATCCAATTAAGATTTTTGTAGCCCATGGTTTTAAAAACACTTTTTAACATTGCTTTCTTGATTAAATTGCCAATGAGCAGGGAATACATTATTCTGGGTTTATTCATTGTAGTGATTATTGTTACGCCTTTTAGGGTCACTAAAAGTGGTACCAATCCAAAACCTCGTGGGTGGTGGTCATAGACAATTCCCGGACATAGAACTCGGTCAATAAATCCCTTGGTCATCGCCGGCATCAAATCCCACCAAATTGGAAAAATAAAAATCAGGTGGTCTGCTTTTTCCAAACGCTTGTTATAGTCGATTACTTGCGGATCGATTGGCTTGTGTTCCACAAAGGCTTTTAAGTCTGCCTTTGACATTGCAGGATTAAATCCGTCATTGTCAAGGTGCATAAGGTCAACTTCGTGGTTTGCTTTTTGAAGCCCTTTTGTTACTGAGCTTAGTATTGCATTGTTATAGCTTCGCTCGTAGGGATGATTAAATACTATTGCTACTTTCATTTTAAATTTTGCATAAGTTGATTATGCAAAATTGTGACGTAGCAAATATTTTAACGATAACAATTGTTAAGAAATGAACTTATCGCCTGTTTCGTATCCTGCTTAATGAAACAGACGTAATGCCTAAATAGGAAGCAATATAATGCTGTGGAATACGATGAATTATTTGGGGGTGTTGTTCTGTCAACTCTTCGTAACGTTGCTTTGGCGTATTTTTAAGATGTGAAAGAAAATGTTGTTGACCTTGGATGAAGCGTTTAAATATATGTTCGTCAAATTCTTTTTTAATTTCGGGTATATTGTCTAGAATATATTGAAAATCTTTTTGTGACATTGTTTGCAGAACACATGGCTCGATACTCTCAATGCTATATAAACTTGGTTGATGAGTTATTAAGCTCTCAATAGACGAGACTTTATCTCCCTCAAAGAAAAATTGAGTAGTGATGTCTTTCCCGTTAACATTTACCCAGGTTCGCAAACACCCTTGCTCAATAAAGAACATAGTTCTTGAAATTTTTCCCTCTTGTAAAAGAGTTGTTTTTGCAGGGACTTCCTGTCGTGTAAAGAAATGATTTAATTTATCCCATTCACTTGCCATTTTTACAGTCGCTTAGGGTGGCTACTAATTTGTTCGTAAAAGTTGCAAAATTACACAAATTTACCAATGGTTTGTTCGCCTTTCGCTTTGGTTGAATTATCTGAATCATTATAAGGATGGCTCCAACCGCGATGAGGAATCGGATCAGGCAAATATTTTTGGGGGAACCTTTGTGTAGATTTGGCTTTAGCCGAATAAAGATAATCATTAAATTTTTAAAGAAAGTTTTTTCATTATCAAAAATCTAATACGATCCATCAAATTCTGCCATCGTCCGCATTTGCAATGCGGATGGTCGAGAAGGGCGATTGCATCGCCGTATCTTCCTCTCTTCATCAGCGTTTTCCATCACCCTTTGGATTCCTGACCTAAGTAAGGCAGAAAGTTTGGGAATATTCACGCAGCGTCAAAAACGATTTTGATGGTAGAATAGGGATTTTTATATTTGATCAAGTTCTCCCTATAGTTTTGATCCATGCCCTACAAGGAGTTGATATCATATACAAAATAGTTATCGGAGTATTGTGCAACATCAGGCGGAAATAATGAAATCGAGTTTAGAATATTCAAAACAGCAATACGGATTTGTACAAGACTCCAGAAAAGCACTTTTGGATTATTGTAAAGCGATTTCCGCAGATGATTTTATTGATCAAAATACTTCGTTTGGCCGTGGGGGAAGCATGAGGAATCTGTTGGTCCATATTGCAAATACTTATCAATATTGGATCGCAAATATTTCTTTGAAGAAAAACATAACATTTACGGATTACCAAGCTGTTCAAAATATAGATGACATAATCGAACTCTTTAATTTGGTCGATAATTTTATGCATGAATTTATTGCAACTTTAGATTCCGCAGAAGAGATTCCATATGAAATAAATGGCGTGAAAAGGCTTGCTAATCCCTTAAAA
>CAMPJM010000189.1 GCA_946886805.1 uncultured Flammeovirgaceae bacterium
ATTAAGAAATTACCTTCTATACTTAACTTACTGTGGTTTTTAACATTAAGAATTATCGTACTATCCTTTAGTAAAACGTTTGAGTTGGACTTAAAACCTAAAACTGATTCTGATTTAGTTTCTATAGTATTGAATTGTACATCTTTGGTGAACTCTGTTGAAATTAGATTTACCCCATGTTCAAATATTGTGTTTTCAAAATCGGCGTATACTGCAAAAATCGAATCATGAAAATTCACTTTTTTTTCAAAAATTAGGTTGGCACAATAAAACGAAGGCTCCAGTTCTTTTACCAAGTCAGATCTTTCCATTCTTGGTCTACAGGAAACATCGTCCTTTAAAATAATACCAGCAATAGAGTTTTCTTTTACAATAGAGAAAAGATCGATGTCGCATTCAAATCTACAATGTGATAAATTAAAGGATTCTGATTCTGTCGAAAGAAGATAAATAAGTTCTGCCTCTGTTTGAATCACATTTGTAAATTCATTCATTACTTTCATTTGTTTTCTTTAATTGCTCCCATCCATTAATATCCACCCCTTCACTTCTCAGGTATTTATAAACAGTGGCATTGCTACCAATATTTAAAACCGCTCTAATTTCACTAATACTTTTTCCATCTCTGTACAGACTAGCTGTAGAGAAAGCTTTTCTTTTAGCTTCTGCAGATAACCCCTTTGGTCTACCTCCTACCCTGCCCCTGGCCCTAGCTGCCTGTAGTCCTGCTCTACTTCGCTCTCTTATTATTTCCCTTTCGTTCTCTGAAAAGATGGCGCTTAGCATAAACCACATTCTACCCATTGCAGTAGTGGTATCTATTCCCTCTGTGAGACTTTTAAACTCAACACCTTTTTCCCGGAACTCCACCATCAGTTTAATTAATTCTAAAGTTGTCCGCCCTAGCCGATCGACACGCCAGACAGTGACAACATCTCCTTCTCGTAGTTGGCTAAATAGTTTATCAAATTCAGGTCGAAATTTAGCGGCTCCACTAGCCTTCTCTTTATATGTTTTTTCACACCCTGCTTTTTCCAAAGCATCGGTGTGGAGATCGAAATTCTGCTCGTCTCGAGAGACTCTTATGTATCCAAAATTCATTACATTATAATCCTTTTTATAAATATAGTGTAAATTGTTTTTAAATCATAGTAGATTGAAAAACAGTATAGTGTAAAGGAGTGTAATTTGAGGGATTTTTTGCCGACCCTAATTTGAGGGGTGTTTACATTAATACAGTCATTTTTGTGTAGTGGTTGGAATAGGAATTTATTGTGCGATGGTGGACATAGAAAGAGATCCAAGCAATACTTCTAACTCATATTACGGAGCCTCATGGAAATGGCATTATTGCATGAGGCCAGGTCTAAACGACGCGAAGCTCCAAAACTTCTTTCCCACCCATAATACCTATTTGTTCTTTATACTTCATGTGTTATTCCTTTGTAAAATGAATTGAGAAGAGCAAAAGCATATTGAATGTCTGTATCTAATTTTCTGGCCCATTCTATTGCGATAGCTGACTTGGACGCATCCTTTAAATTAGCATCCAAAACCTGCATAACTCTTGTCGAAATGGCCTTGGATTTTTCCAGATACAGTCGGGATTTCCTGCCAAGTACCTCTGCAGCGATTATTTTCTGGTCAAAGGGATCTTTGTCTAAAGTATCGTAGTGATCATCCACAATTTCATCCCATGCCAGATTATAGTAATGTTCGATTATTTTAAGAATATCAGTAAGGTCATCTCCTCGTTTCTCCGGACGATCACTCCATGCAATAAGCTTTAAAATGATCATCCCCGGAAGGGGAGGAATGTTAACAATTTTCTCCTCAATATGGATAGGGACTGCCTCTTCCATCACTTCCCGGAAACCTAGCACGTGCAAATCTGTGTGTCGTTCACTGAAGTTAACGGTATACTTTTCTTCAATTTCACCAAAAGGGAGTAAATCAATAACTACTTTAAACTGCTCGGAGTAAAATGTCCAGGGTGCAGATACCTTATGAAAACCCCTGGCCGCCAATGCGTCACTTAAATTTTTATATTCTGCAATGTTTGAAATCATCACAGCAAAATCAATATCCTTTGTACCTCGAGTGGGTTTTATTCCTTCTTTAAGCAGTTCGAGCGCAATGGCACTCACACCTATGAGGTAATAAGGAATATTTAATGCACGCATCACCTCATCAATACAGTCAAAGGTTTCTTTGAAAAAAGGAATAGCAAGCTCTTTATAGGTTTGGTTGGATGTATTCATCATAAATCTTTTCTGCTGTTTCCTTATTTCGTTTTCCACCTTCCAATATTAAATCTGCATAAACCAATATAGGAGGAACCGTTTTCCCAGCTTCCGGCTTCCAAAACATTTCCAACACTTCTATTTCTCCATTTCTGTCCGGCATTAACCGATGGCTCTTAATTAAATCCATTCGGTTTCCTTGTGTGTAAATCAAAAACTTTTCCGGTCTGAGATGATTGGTTAGTATATCAGCAGCCGGTTCACCTCCCCATAGAGTATTGTTTGTAGTGAACTTTAAGTCCTGCCATTGCCCTTTAAAGGTGTATCGTTCTTTTTGGAGTCTTGGCCTCAAAACTGTTGAATACTCAGCTACCCATCTTTCAAAAAGTTCTTTTCTGTTTTCCCAAACATAGGTTTTATTATTCAGGGGAACCAAATAGCCCGTTTCCTTTAGACCTTCTATCACCTGAGGTATATTACCCAAGCCTACATCTGCTTTTTCTGCCAGCTCTCTTTGGGTAAAGTTGATAGCTTCTTTATGCTGCAACAAATAAAACAAAACTCTCAGACCGGTTTTGGTAAATGCCCGGTTTCCTTTGTATTTTTTCGTGCTGGTTTGCTTTTGGGTGTCCACTAATAGAAAGAGCTCTCCTTTTTTTAAGAAAATATTTCCGTTGGATTCTAAATAAGGAATATTTTTTAGCCTGAGTTCTTCTTTAATTTTTGGAAATATTTGGCTTGCTACCAGCATAAAGTTTTTATACTGTTGAAAATGATCTTCAAGCTGTCGAAGTTGATGTGTCCTGACTTCACGCTTCACCTCTAGAAAAAATGTATATTTCCGGCCATTGATTTTAAGGTCTAAAACACCATCCAAGGTATTTTCGTCATGCCACAATGCTTCAATACCAGTAGTTTGGCGAAGATGCTCAAGGGCTGTATTTATAATTTCCTGCTCCATTTGTTCACAAATATACAATGTTCACGGTACGTGAACAAGAAATAAATGTGAACAAAATATTTTCTTGCTGACAGATCAGGAATAAGGGCACCATCTAATGATTCGGGATGATAATGATATCGTCGACGTGATATATACTAAATTCGAACCAGTGACCCTCCTTGTAAAACACAACCCCTTCTGGTTCTTTACATTGGCTCTATTTATTTACTTGAGTCTCTTATGTAAGGAGACAGGTTATGAATGAATTTAAAAAAGCTTACAAGGAAAGCTCGCTTATTACCACACCAGAAGGTTTGCTAGGTACCAAGGAACTCGTAGAACTGATTTTTGAAATTACTGCCCCAGACAAAATTATATGGATGGCCGCCGATGGAATATGGACGCGCGGCATCAATAACCGCTATCTCAACTTGTTGATTACTCTACCCTCCGCTACCAATGAAAATCGTAGATGCATCCGCGACAAAATAGAAAATGTCTGCTTGGATCATGGCATATATGTAAACGTGCTAGTCCATACGAGCAACCAGTTAAATAATATGATGGAACAGAAACCTTACTTCCATCACATGATAGTGAATAATTGTATACTACTTTTTGATTCAGAGGATTCTCCTGTTCCTGAGTTGAGGTTGCACATATCCGAAGAGCTCAGACAGCAGGGAGAAAGCTTCCTTAGACGATGGCATGGAATGGCTAGCATATTTTATAGAACTGCGACTTATAACTTTGGAAGAAGCGAATATAGGATGGCAGCGTTTATGCTACATCAAACGCTGGAGAATATCTATACTTCAATTTATCTGGTATTTACCGGGTACCGGCCTGCGATTCACAATCTGGCAAAGCTGCGAAAAAGCACTTTTGCGTTCTCTCCACTTTTAGAGAATGTATTTAATGAGCGCAATGCAGAAGATATGCATTTATTTTCTTTGGTAAAGAACGCTTATGTGAGCGCCCGGTACTTTGAGCATTTTCCAATTACAAAATTGGAATGTCAGATTCTGATGTGCAGAGTAAAAAAGCTGCTTATAATTTCTCAATATATATGCAAAAAGCGAATAGGAAAATTCGTTAATTAAATTCTGTAAAGGCGAGAAGTCGTCCGATTAAGACATACATCGAATGTGGGAATCATCTTGGCTATGCTAATAATTTTTTAAGACTGACAATTTAGCCTTTCGCCTTACTTTGTAAAACCACTTTCTGAACCAGTATTGGACATACATATGGCTCCAGCGGTAGTGTCTTTCCCGATGGTCATTCTTTGCATTTTCATCGTTTATCACCAACAACTTCTGCGCTTTTAATTCCTGGAACATGAGTTCAATTTCTTCCCTTTTGTAAAGATTTTGCCCATAACCGCACTTCATAAAATAATCAACCGCAGCTGCCCGCTGTTCATCAGTTGCATCTCCGTAAGAATAGCTCACCGTCCACATAAAATCGGTTAAAAGTCGCTCCGGTTTTACTTCCAATAGCGCACAAAGCATTCTTAAATTGCAGGGTATCATTAGTTTCAGATGCTGGCTTTTTGTAGAGTACCGTTCGTCGATATCTTCGTAAGGGTCTTTTTTATCTTGCTTTTTCATGGTTTGGAGGTTTTTCGTATTTAAATTTCTATAAAGGAAAAGCAAGTAATGAATGTAAAGAACCATGATAGATTGTTTTTTACTAGGACATATTTGTTTTATACCACCGATAAGTTTTTTATATTTGGATACAGAATTTTTAAACTTATCAAACTATGGAAATTCCAACCAAAGCCCAGGCAAAACATATCGGACGCAAGATCAGCCGCATTCGCGAGCTCCGCGGCATGAAGCAAGATGCCCTTGCTGCTGAACTTGGAATAAGTCAGCAAGCTATTTCCAAAATTGAACAAAGTGAAAATGTAGATGACGAGGTATTGGAGAGGGTTTCAAAAGTATTAGGAGTTCCTGTTGAAGCCGTAAAGAATTTTAACGAAGAAGCTGTATTTAATATTATCTCAAACACCTTCCATAATAATAGTCACGATAGTTCTTCTTTAATAGCCAGTGCTATGAATTATCAGCCTACTTTTAATACAATTGAAAAGATAGTTGAACTTTACGAACGTCTTCTTCAAAGTGAAAAAGAAAAGGTGGAATTGCTAAAAAAGAAGAACTAACAATAAGTGGCATCAAGACCGACAACAGCGGTATCATGTTCAGGTGGCACTACAGACCTCTTGATTTCGAAATCAATAATATTTAGTTCGCTATTCCAATTATTTTTGCAGGAAATAAAGCTGGTGGCGTTTGCACTATCCTCGCTATATTTTGCTGAGGATACATTAACTAAAAATTAGTATTTTCAAGCAGCAATCTTAGTGATCAATCCGCTAGCTAAAATGGATGTCAATTAGTATACCATTTGTTAAGCATAGCGATCGAAAAAATACACTAACCCAGCAAACCGGGGTTTAAAGCAGTCATTGTGGAGGATAAAGTGAGGTGAGAGATGGAGTGTGATGTGATAGATAGGATACCACCCGAAAAAGCTATACAATTATTAAAGAACGATGGCATCGAGGTGGATGTAGAACAGGCAAAAATCATCCTGGATTTCTTATACGAGATGGCTGAAATAGTTGTCGATCAATACCTGTCAAATCCTCCATAATCCGTAAATTTATATAACGGCAAGATTTGATGGAGTTGAAACCTTTAAGCATAAGTTATGGAAATAGCGGATTTATATATCAGGGTAAGTACGGACGAACAGGCCGATAAAGGCTACTCCCAACGAGACCAGGAAGAAAGGTTAAAAAAATATTGCCAGATAAATTCCATCCAGGTAAGAAAGGTGATTTTTGAAGACCATTCCGCAAAGACCTTTAAACGTCCTCAATGGATAAAACTACAGGTAGACCTACGGAAGCATCGGGGACAGAGCGATCTTATACTCTTCACAAAATGGGACCGTTTCAGCCGGAATGCTGGTGATGCTTATCAAATGATCAGCACATTACGAAAGCTAGGGGTCGAGCCGCAGGCAGTAGAGCAACCTTTAGATCTGACAATCCCCGAAAATAAAATGATGCTTGCCTTTTATTTGGCCGCGCCTGAAGTTGAAAACGACCGGAGAGCATTAAATGTATATCACGGAATGAGAAGGGCTAAAAAAGAGGGCCGTTGGATGGGGACAGCCCCTGTGGGATATGTGAATAAAATAAACGAAGCAGGCAAGAAATATATCGCACCAAGAGATAAAGCAGCCGATATAATGAGATGGGTGTTCCGGGAATTGGCAGCAGGGAAATTCAACACAGAGCAAATATGGAAGCTTGCCAAAGCAAAAGGGCTGAAGTGCAGTAAGAACAATTTTTGGGTAGCCATTAGAAACCCGCTGTATTGTGGGAAAATATTTATTCCCAAATACAAAGACGAAGAGAGCAATTTTGTCCAGGGACAACACGAGCCACTTATATCCGAAGCATTGTTTTATGATGCGCAGGATGTACTGAACGGGAGAAAAAAAGCCATGCGGCCAAAAATAGAGGTCGATGACCACCTGCCTTTGCGTGGGTTCCTCATATGCCCGAAGTGCGGCAGGATGCTCACGGGAAGCGCTTCAAAAGGGAGAACGAAATATTACCACTACTACCATTGCAGTTCCCCCTGTGGCGTCCGGTATAACGCCTACAAGGTCAATGATGACATATTAGAAGAAATAAGGAAGTACGTAAGGCCGTTGCCCAAATTGAAATTGTACCAGGAAGTGATCATTTCCACGTTTAAATCAAAGACGAGGCTCCAACGCAATGAAGCAAGGCAGGTGACCGCACAACTGGAAGAAACCAATAAACGGTTGTCGAAAGCGAGGGAGCTCTTACTTGCCGGGGATATTGAAGCAGACGATTACCGGATAATAAAATCAGAAAGCGAAGAAAAGATTAACAGGCTGGAAGCGAAACTCACTGCATCGATCACAGATACCACCAATATAGGGCCGTTGTTGGAAAAAGCCATTACCAATATATCACAGCTCGATATCTTGTATAAAAATGGCTCAATAGTCCAGAAGCGAAAGATCATTGGTTCGATGTTCCCCGAAAACCTGACTTTTGACGGATTTCAATATCGAACCACCCGGGTGAACGAAGCTATCAATCTTATGTGCTTGATAGACAGCAAATTAAAGGGCAAAAAAAATGGGACAAGTGCTAAAATTTTAGACTTGTCCCAAGAGGTGATCCCGCTGGGATTCGAACCCAGGACCCACGCCTTAA
>CAMPJM010000190.1 GCA_946886805.1 uncultured Flammeovirgaceae bacterium
CAATGGAGCGGTATAAGTCTGCCTTCAGGGAATCATGCATTGGAAATTTTGCCGATACCTTACGAAAATACCTGGCTTAGACTTGAAAGTGGGCTTCTTTCTGTGAATCCGGAGACGGGAGCATCCACTATGCTTTCTTTAAATAACCAAAATTTAATTAGTTCAACTGTCACGGCAATGGCTTTAGATAGGAATGGATTTATTTGGTATGGAACTCCCTCGGGTGTGGCCTATATTAGCAATCCCTGGGACGTATTTGAGGAGGGGGCCATTAGTATAATACCAATTTTTGAAGATGATGACTTGCTCGAAAATCAACAAATTGATGCAATAGAAATTGATCCTGCCAACAGAAAGTGGATCGCTACCTCAGAGGGAGCTTGGTTGTTTTCTGAAGATGGTGATAGTTTAATTCATCATTTTACGACAGAAAATAGCCCTTTGGCGTCCAATATTATTTGGGATATAGAAGTCAACCTCATTTCCGGAGAGGTGTTTTTTGCTACAAGTAAAGGCTTGATTTCCTATCGAAGTTATGCCACGGAAGGTGCGCCAAGTCATGACCAGGTAAAGATTTTCCCAAACCCAGTAAAGCCAGGATATACAGGCACAATTGGTATTACCGGACTCGTGGATGGTGCAATAGTAAAAATCACTGATTTGTCGGGGAACCTTGTGAGGGAAATGCATGCCGTAGGGGGTACTGCTACATGGGATGGAAATACCTTGTCAGGACGTAGGGCAACATCAGGCGTTTATTTGGTTTTTAGTGCATCAAGCGATGGTGAAGAAACTTTTATCGGCAAATTAGCTTTCTTTAAATAATGCTTTATAAAACGAAAGGGATAGTTTTAAGCTATATAAAGTATAGAGAAACTTCTATTATTGTAAAAATTTATACAGAGCTTTTTGGGCTTCAGACTTATATCGTAAACGGAATCAGGTCTGCAAAATCCAGGCAAAAAATGGCCTTGTTCCAACCCCTGACGCAGCTTGACCTGGTAGTGTATCGTAAGAATAACGCCGGCATAAACCGTATTTCAGAATATAAATGTGCAGCACATTATACAACCATTCCTTTTGATATTAAAAAGGCCACTTTAGCCATTTTTTTAACGGAAATATTGAATAAGGCATTAAAGGAGGAGTCCGAAGATCCGGAATTGTTCCATTTTATAAACGATTCTCTTTTTGTTCTGGATCACATCGACCAAAATTTTGAGAGTTTCCACATTCAGTTTATGTGCAGGCTCAGTACCTACCTCGGATTTTCAATTTTATCTGCGGAGGAGGTTTTTAGTCAGGTGCACCTTCATGTAAACCATAAAGCTTTGGCTGTCTATGAAAAGCAGTTATTGGACAGCTTAATTAACGTAAGCTACCAGGATGCCCCTATTTCAAAAGGTGCAGTAAGACGCGACCTTCTTGAAATACTAATAAAGTTTTACAGATTGCATATAGCTTCATTTGGCGAAATTAGATCGCTTTCTATTTTGGCTGAAATTCTGCATTGAAATTAATTTGTGCGGTATTTCTTGAAATTAATGTTTTATATGAGGAAATTAGAACAATTTATGGTTTATGAAAGTCATATATTTTATTTGTAATTTTTAGGATTTGAGTATGGAGGTAATTTTTTAGGAAAATGGAGAAAGTGAAAAAAGGAAAATCTAATTCAAAAAAAGGGAATAAAAATAGGCCTCCCTTTAAGCTAAACAACAGGGAGAAAACAGCATTTATTGGATTAATTGTTTTGGTAATTCTGGTGGCATTAATTTTGAGTTTTTCATGCACAAGGGATAAGAAAACCCGGTCGGCTTATGAAGTAAAAAAAGATGAACCCCAGTTTGTTAAGGAAGGAGAGCTATTTTTCATAGATGCAGAATCAGGGGATACTATTAAAAATATTGTTATAGAAATAGCAGACAACGAAAGCGAGCGAGCCCAGGGTATGATGTATAGAACTCAAATGCCTGATTCGGCCGGTATGCTGTTTATCTATAATCAACCTAGAGAACAGTCTTTTTGGATGAAAGACACGCCCCTAAGTCTTGATATTCTATATGTCGATGGTAGTGGTGAGATTGTGAACCTGTATAAAAATACTACCCCATATTCGGAAAAGTCGATTCCATCATACAAAAAAGCACTATATGTAGTAGAAGTGGTAGGCGGTTTTACTGATCGTCATAAAATTGGCATCGGGGATAAAATCGCCTTTGTTAAAAATTAAGCCAGATTCGTTTTCGGTACTCATGCGGCTTTTTGTCTTCCGCATGGTGGTTTTATTATGAGGAATCAAGCGGAAAAAGTTGGGGGTAAATTAATATTTTTATTATTGAAGAATAGGTGTCCTAAATCAGAGGCAAAGCAAAGGGATCGCCGTACAGCGAACGTGCTTCTATTTATTAGTCTACGTTAAGAATCATTCTACCTTCTTACTGTCCTACTGTGGCCTAAATAATTAAAAAAACCCATAACACACATTCCCAGACCTGTTCCGGGATCCCTCAAAACTACAGCCGAACCTTTCTGTTTCGGGATTGGAAATGCGCCTCCTCAGAAAAATTGCTTGATCCATTATGATGCTTTTTTCTTCTTCTGGTCGAGGCTGGCTTTTAATTGTGCCATCAGGTCCTGAGATTTCGTGGGTGCAACTTCCAATTTCTTGACTTTGGTCTTTTTACCCTTTGCTTTATTCTCGATCACCTTCATGAGTTCATCATTATAAATGTCATTATATTCAGAAAGGTCAAATTCTTTGGAGTACTGGTCTATCAGGCTGATAGCCATGTCTAACTCTTTGTGTTTTATATCAGATTTAACGGGAAGGTCCAGGTCTTCCGTATCCCGTATTTCATTGCTGAATCTGATAACATGCAAGATCAAAACATTTTCATAAGCACTAACAAGCGCTAGATTTTCTTTTTGTCGCAATACAAATGTTGCGATACCTACTTTTTTAGTTTTTTTCAACGCATCTCTCAGCAAGGCATAGGAACGGGCGCCACCTTTTTCGGGTTCCAAATAATAGGGTTTTTTGAAGAGCATATTGGCAATTTTATCTTCCTCCACAAATTCTCCTATCTCTATAACTTTGCTTTTTTTGGCACTTGCTTGTTCGAAATCTTCGTCTGTAATGATGATATACTGCTCGTCATCCCAAAGATATCCTTTTACAATATCTCCCCAGGCTACTTCCTTGCCTGTATTTTCGTTTACCCGCTTATACCTGATCCTACTTAGATCATTTTTATCAAGCATATCAAGATTGAGTCTACTCTCTTCCGAGGCACTGTAGAGCTTCACCGGGATATTTACAAGACCAAATCCTATAGACCCATTCCAAATTGATTTCATACTGATGTTTTTTAGGAAAACCAAAAACTACGATTAAGGTTTAAAGTCACCAAAATTTAACAGGTCTGTGCAAACTGAAATAGTGAAAAAGTTATGGTATGGGTATTTCGAACTATGCCATATTTTCATCGTAAACTGCATTTTTGTCTTTATGTGCTATATTTTGTGAACTTTTGTCATTTAAGCATTAATAGTTTAATGCAATTTCTTGTTGGTATAAAATTTGTTTCTTCTGTATAAAAATCGTTTGTTAAACAATTAAAATAAGGAGGTAAACTATGTCACTCGTTAAATTTAGAAATGGCAGTTCTTTTCCAGGTGTTCCTTCATTATGGGATAGTTTTTTAGGGAAAGATTTTTTTGATTATGGTAATTCATCCGTTCCCGGAACCACACTGCCTGCTGTGAATATCGTGGAAAACCAGGACGACTATCAGGTAGAAGTAGCGGCTCCAGGAATGAGAAAGTCGGACTTTAAGATCGAATTGGACAATGACTTGCTTGTAATTTCATCTACTAAAGAAGAGCGGGATGAAGAAAAGGATAGCAAAGGCAACTATACTCGAAAGGAGTTTAGTTACCAATCCTTTAAAAGGACATTTACATTGCCTGGAACCGTTGAAGGCGAAAAAATACAAGCCAAATATGATGATGGAGTGCTGAGAATAGTTATTCCTAAAAAGGAAGAAGCAAAACAAAAACCAGTAAGGCAAATTGAGATTGCCTAATTAATCTTTGAATCTTCAAATTATAAGGCTGCTCCGATTCGGGGCGGCTTTTTTTGCTTTTCGATCACTTCTTGTGCTTCCGTGCTATTTTTCCTTCTCTCTTCAGGAAAAGGATGAAGAGTTGCCTCGAAAGGGGAGCCGCTTTTAAAAATGAAAGAAGCCTCAATGAACTACTCATCCGTCCATACGGACGGGCACTAATGATCGGGACCCGTGTTCCGTTTAACTCGGAATATCTTAAAGGTGATTTCTACCCGCCTTGAAGCATTTCGGGAATGGTGTATTTTAAAAGCTTAACTTAATGGCATTGACTTCTCCTTGCCCTGTCCAACAATAATTTTCATAGGATTTTCAACCAATCATGTTAATAATGCCCATTTGTTTTTGATCTTTGCCTTTAAGATCGTCATTATATATTTTAATTACGCTAATTTTATTTATTTAAAATGAAGAGTGACCCGGAAGCGATAATGTTGCCTGAATATACAGTGTCTCAACTAGCATTGAGGAATGGACAAGATAGAGATGAGATATGGTGCGCTTATAACGGGTTAATTTATGATGTTAAAGGAAGCCGGTTATGGAAAAATGGACTGCATTATGAACATTGGGCAGGACAAGATTTAACGGCAGAATTAAAGGACGCTCCGCATACTGAAAATGTTTTTGACAAGTTCAAAGCTATAGGAATACTTAAAAAGCCTTAATATGATATTGATAGCAGATAGCGGCTCCACTAAAACGGACTGGCGAATAATCACTAAAAATAATTTGGTGTTACAGGCGAAGACTGCCGGATTTAATCCTTTTTATCAGGGAGTGGACGAGGTATTATCCGAACTTAAACAGGTGCTTCTGCCGCAAATCACGCCTACTGAAGAAATTGAGGAGATCCACTTTTATGGTGCGGGTTGCTCTACGGAAAATAGTATCTCCATAATTTCTACCTCGTTAAATGAGGTTTTTAAAGCGAAAGCTTTTGTCAATACAGACATTCTAGCAGCTGCACGAGCTGTTTGTAACCGAGAAGCCGGCATAGTGGGCATTTTAGGTACTGGCTCCAACTCCTGCTTTTACGATGGAGAGACGATTGCCTACAGCAGGCCAAACCTTGGTTTTATACTGGGCGACGAAGGGAGTGGTTCCTTTATGGGAAAGAAGCTGATAACGGCATTTTTATATGAGGAATTACCGGCTCAATTGATGGAAAAATTTAAAAAAAAATATGGTGTGGACAGAGCTGATATAATGGAGAATGTTTATAAAAGTCCCTTTCCTAATCGGTATCTGGCCTCCTTCACACAGTTTCTTTTTCATAACTTAAAAGATCCATATGTCTACAGATTGGTGTACGAGTGTTTTGATCTGTTTTTCGAGAAGCACATAATGAAATACGAAAATACCTCCAAATTCAAAATCCATTTTGTAGGGTCTGTTGGATTTTATTATAGTAATATACTTCGGCAGGTCGCAAATGACAAGGGGCTAACATTGAGGAATATTATGGAAAGCCCCATCGCTGGTCTCACCTTGTACCATCAGAACGAAAAATTTTCCTAAGCTTGGTGTAATGAATTGAAGATTTGCAATTGGGAGTTTAAATCGTAAGCAATTTAACCAAGTGCTTTTGCTAAAGTACCATATCGGATAGAAGTCGAACAATAAAGCAATAATATTTGGTGGGAGGGGGAACAAGAATGAGGATCTTGGAGTTAATATTCGATAAGAAATGGCCATTACCTAATTGGTGTGGCTCAGTAAGAAAGGTAGTTGAAGCGGATTAACAATGCACGAAATAGAGCCATTTTATAATTGGTATAAATATTATAATGTGTCAGAAGATGAGCGTTCTCCTTATTTTGGTAAGGAATACAATCTTGATTTATATTCTGATGCTGTTTATAATTATTACATAGACCCTGCCTGGGACGCTATGGGTTCAGAAACGCTATATCTCAAAATTCTTTTTGCTGATTACGATAAAGGTTTCGCAGTAATCGAATTTATCGGTGAATGGAATGATGCTCTTTATAATGATATTATGCACCTCAAAAGAAACATTATTGAGCATATGATCCAGGAAGGGCTCAACAAATTCATTTTGATTGGTGAGAATGTAATGAATTTTCATGGCTCGGACGATTGCTATTACGAAGAATGGTTTGAAGATGTAGAGGACGGATGGATCGCCGCACTTAATTTCCGGGATTTCGTGCAGGAAGAGTGGAAGAAATATAATATAGATTCCTATATCAATTTTGGGGGTTCGCTAGAGATCTTTAATTGGAGAACCCTTCCTCCACTAGGTTTGTATGAGGTTGTTAGTACTTTAATTAACAGACGAATATCCAATCTTTAATTCCTATATCTCTCCCTGAAGGTTTTCAACAAGCGCAATTTGAGAGATTAAATATTTTCTGCCGGAGTTAATTTCTTGGCAAAGGATGCGTGTCCTTCTTTTCGCTTCCTTTTTAAATACCCGGGTGTTAAATTTAAATAAAGAGCCAATATGTACCTCCCCCAGGTGTACCAAGCCAGTATTATTATCGTATTTTCTTAAACAAATGCTCAATTTAGGATCAGAACTACTGGTGGCCTTGGGGTTTTTCATATGTTGCTGAAGCGCGAATAGAATATCTTCAGGAAACACAAGATTGCTTAGAACAGGTTTTATTGTTTCCTGAAAGGTCTTTTTCCATGCTTTGCCATGAGGTGCTATTTTTCTTCCATAATTTTGAAATGCTATCAAGTGAGCCACTTCGTGAATATAGGTGAGCAGAAAGGCATACTGGTTCATATCGCCGTTTATGGTAATAGTATGAGAATCTGATTTGGGATCAAATCTATAATCCCCGTATTTAGAATTTCTTTTCTTCGTAACCTTGAAACTGAATTTATATTTTGCCCATAAATCATAGGCGTAATGAACAGCATTTTCGGGAATATGGTTGTTCAGGAGCTTATAAAAATTGTTTTCGAGCATTTATTAATGAAAAAAATATAAAAAGGGCATAAAAAAGGGCTTTAGAATTCTAAAGCCCTTTTTATTTAAATTAACAGAAATTACAAAGTTGCTGTAGTGTCATCAGTAATGTCTTCAACACCTTCTTCGATGTCTTCGCCAGCAGCATCTAAGTCTTCTTCAACTTGATCCATTTCTTGTTCCATTTCGTCACCTGCATCTTCCAAATTTTGCTCTACGCTTTCAGCGTCTTGCTCAGCACCTTGTTTAGTATTATCACATGCAGTGAACGTGAATAAAAATCCACCAACTAAAAATAACGCAAATAATTTTTTCATAGTAAAAGATTTTGATTTAAGTGTCAAATATATATATTAATTAAATTTCCATCAAATGTAA
>CAMPJM010000191.1 GCA_946886805.1 uncultured Flammeovirgaceae bacterium
ATTGAATTGGTCGAAAATGATTAAGGGCTTGATATAAAATAACTTGAACATTTATACTTGTTTTTTTGTCCTTTCTCTACGTTGTAATCCGCCAGCTGGCGGATAAGTAGCTATGGCTATTCTCATATTTTACGCCTTGATTATAGATTAGTAGTTGCGATTGATTATGAATTTCAAGTTATTTTCATCAGATTTATCGGAACGCATAAACGATATAATAAAATTGATGCTAAGACGATTTGATTATGAATATCCGACCAATTAAAACAGAGCAAGATTACAATACTGCAATCAGCAGTATTGAGGAACTGTGGGGAGCAAAAAAAGACACCCCGGAAGGTGATGAACTAGACTTATTGGTAACTTTAGTTGAGTCATATGAGATGAAACATTATCCAATTGCACCGCCTGATCCGATTGATGCGATTAAATTTCGCATGGAGCAAATGGGAATGACAAAAGCTGACATGGTTCAATATCTAGGTAGCCAGAGTAGGGTGAGTGAGATTCTTAATAGAAAGAGAAGTCTGACCTTGGGTATGATAAAATCGTTGTACAAAGGATTAAAAACACCTGCGGAGATTTTGTTGGCTTGAACGACCTAAAATATGCACGTGCTACAATTTGAGTAGACGCCCTAAGCCAGCGGCTCACCGTGAAATTTTAAACCGATTGGGCTACAGATTGATCTCACACAAAGCTCAACCCCTCACCTATTGTACAAAATCGTCCATTCTTTTAGTCTTTTTTCAGCTTCTTTGGTTATTTGGCCGGGTTTTAATCTCCATAGCCAGTTTTTTTCTACCGCTCCGGGCAAATTCATTCTGGCAGTCTCATCCAGGTTTAACAAATCCTGAATGGGTATGATGGCGATTTTTGCCACCGATGAGAAGGCAAGTTTGCCTAATGCCCAATAAATATCCGCTTCACTCAATTCCCTGCCCATATATTGTTCTAGTTGCGAATGATGTTTATGCCCCTCCTGCCGGTACCAACCCAATACCGTGTTATTATCGTGCGTGCCTGTATAGGCTATAAAGTTGTTGGTATAATTATGTGGAATATAGGGCGATTGAGGCATTTCATCGCCAAAAGCAAATTGTAATACCTTCATCCCAGGGAATTTAAACTCATCCCGAAGTTCTAAAACGGCGTCATTAATTTCTCCCAGGTCTTCAGCAATAAAAGGAAGTTCTCCCAGCTTGGCTTTTGCAGTATTAAAGAAATCAGCACCGGGACCTTTTTTCCAGGTACCATTCTTCGCAGTCTCTTCTCCGGCAGGTACTTCCCAGTAGTCGGCAAAAGCCCGAAAGTGATCTAACCTGATCAAATCAAATAAAGCCATATTTACCCGTAAGCGCTGCATCCACCATTCATAGTCCTGCTGCTTCAACACATCCCACTTAAACACCGGCATTCCCCAAAGTTGGCCGTCTTCATTAAAATAGTCAGGCGGAACTCCAGCCACACCTGTCATGTTTCCAGCCTCATCCAACATAAAAATTTCTTTGTTTGACCAAACATCTACGGAGTCATAACTGATGTAAATAGGAACATCGCCAAACAATTGAATCCCTCTTTTATTGCAATAAGCCCTCAAGCTTTTCCATTGTTTAAAGAAAATAAACTGGAGCCACTTTGTCTTTTCAAACGCATCCGTATTTTCTTTAACAATGGCCTCAACAGCACCCGGCTTTTTTAATTTTAAATCATCAGGCCATTTATACCAGGGATCACCTCCCTGTTTTTCTTTAACTAGCATATAAACAGCAAAATCATCCAACCATTTAGCTTCCTTGTCGCAAAAGGTTTGGAATTCAGATCTAAGGTTTTCAAACTTATTCTTTTTTAAATTCCCCCACGCTATGGTGAACATTTCCGCCTTAGCTTTGGAGGCAGCTTCAAAATCCACTTTATCTTCTTGTGGCAAATAATGTTGCTCCAGATCTTTAGCCGCCAATAAACCCTCTTTGACCAAAAGCTCAGGGCTAATTAACAGAGGGTTTCCTGCCATACTGGATATGGAACTGTAAGGAGAATGAAACTGCGCTTTTTCTGTAGGATTTAAAGGTAATAGCTGCCAGTATGTTTGCCGTGTCCGGTGCAGGAAATCTGCGAATTTCCTCGCCTCCGCACCTAAATCACCGATTCCGAAGGGAGAAGGGAGTGAGGTTATATGGAGCAAGACGCCTCCGCCACGTTCCTGTTTAGATTCAAACTGCAGTACTGCAAATGGTATGTCCTGAAATAATTCCTGAACACTTAAAAACCCATCCGCCTTACCTTTAATATCTATAATGACGTTTTGAAAATCTTTAGCAGCATTATCAGGAAGCAGCACCTTTGTATCTTTCCAGTCAAAAGAAGCTATATCGCATTTCTGATTTTCACATAAAGTTGCTACGGAAAGCGGAATGACCACAACACATGATTTTTGCTGATATTCACGGGCAAAAGCAACAATATGATCTTTAAATTGCCCTTCTACCTCCAATGGCAGGTATTTGCCCTTTTCAAATAATTCAGGATTATTTTTTCTTGCATTGAAAAGCACCCTGATCAATGAAAGTTTAATTTTAGCATTGTAGCGCTCTTCCCAAAGATTCTTCCAAAGAGCGGCTGTGTCCTGATCGTCATTATTCTCGTCAAACTCCTCAAGCAGTTTTAACCTTTTTTCATAATCGACTAGTCTCCTATTATCGGGATCCACCAGGCTGAGGTCCCAAAGCTCTGTCCCCTGATAAACGTCGGCTACACCGGGGCATGTAAATTTCAGTATGACCTGAGATAATGAATTGATGATCCCGAAATCGGATATCTTTTGATGGAAGGAAGTAAATGTTTTCCAGAATGCCCCTTTCTTATCCAGCAGGCTTACTGCAAATTTCTTGGCAGCTGCTTCATATTCCTCATTTGGAGATGTCCAATTTGAATTTACTTTTGCTTCTCTAAATGCCTTCTGCAAGTATTCCTGAATTCTTCCAGCAAAATTATCTTCTTCTTCCCCAGGCATTGGATAAGCCCCGGCAATAGTTTGGTAAATAAAATATTCATCATTTACATCCGGCTTATTATTATTTTTAAGCGGTTCATTCATTTCCCGCCAGTCCCTGACATTGGAGAACCATTCTTCGGCAAGATCGGAAAGGACATTTAAACGCATGCGTACATCCTCTCCTCTTTTGGTATCGTGAGTAGAGGTAGTGTTGATAGCCAAAGGCCAATTTTGCTGACGATCAAGCATAATTTCATGAAAATCAGGAATGGAAATACCAAAGGCATCAGGCGCATCTCCTACCTCATTATGAGCTATGAAATTGTTGTAGGTATACATAAGCGTATCTTCCACGCCCTTGGCCATTAAGGGACCGGAAAATTGCATTAACCTTTGATAGAACTTGAGAGCCTGTTGATTGTATTCTTCATTTCCTTTAGAAGGCTTCTCAATAATAATATCTTCCAAAATTCCTGTTGCTTCGGTTAGTGAAGCGTTTTTATTCCTGATGCTTTTAAAAATTTCCTTTAGGCTTTTTGACTCGTCCTCACGCAAAGGAAGCTGATTTCCATAATAGCGGTATACCGGGCATTCAATTAAAAATTCTCCTATTGCTTCTTTTAATTGCTTCTGGTCGACGCTTTCCAATTCATCCTGTTTTATAAGGTTTAAATCAAGAAAGAAACGAAGGAGGTTTTCCAATTCCCCTCCCATGTGTTCCTTAAGGATAAGAGCCTTTTTCTCGGAAATTTGTCTGTGGACATCAGATTTATCGTTGATCAATTTCTGATAAAAATTAACAAATTTGTCTTTATTGCTTGTATTGGTAAAGAGATTATTCACAATAGAAAGAAAACCATAGCCCGTTTCCCCCTGGATTGGCCACTGCTCAGGAAGTTTTTCGCCAGACTCCAGTATTTTTTCTACAACAATATAAGTTTCAGGACCTACCAATTCCCTTAAGTCGATGAGATACTGGGTAGGGTCATAAAGACCATCAACGTGATCTATTCGAAGGCCATCAAAAACCTTTTCTTCGATCAGTGATTTAATAAATTCATGATACTGCTTAAAAACCGACTGATCTTGAATGTTTAGACAAATCAAGCCATTGACGGTAAAAAATCTCCTGAAATTAATTTTCTGATCTGTTTCCTGCCAAAAACACAGTCGGTATTCCTGATCATCAACGATAGATTTGAGCAAATCAGGATCATCATTAACAGCCTCAAGTATTTTCTGGATATTTAAACTGTTCTTCCCCTCTTTTATTAAAGAAGCAAACTGAAGTTTATTTTCATCATACCGACGGGAATAAGCACTGGCCTCCTCGATCCCTGACAAGCTACTAATTTGCTCGATCAATGCCTGTATGGAATTATTCGAATCCGGTTCACTCCTTTTAAGTATCGTGCGATAAGCATCCAGATTTAATGGGTATGTCGCATCATAATATCTAATCACTAATTGCTCATTCTCAACAGCAACTTTTAATTCTTTATTCGTAAGTACGGTTTCAAGAGGTGCACCCAGAAATGGCACCATCAATTTTCCCTTGAACAATGAACTTGTCCCGGCCATGTCAAAGAAAGAGGCAAATAAAGACCTCTGTCCTTTTTCAAGTACATCCATCAACCACTTGTTCTTAGGATGAAATGCCATGTGGTTAGGAACAATGTCCTGTAACCAGCCAATATCATTCTTTCTTAACTCCTGATTAAGCTTTTTCAGTTCCTCCTCAGACCCAACTTCGGGGTTGATCTGATGTGGATTAACCCCGTCATACCCATGGTTGCTCGCTGGGGTTGCTTCAAAAATAGGCGATGCGTACAAGGTTCCAATCCCCATTTTGCTGAGATATGGAACAATTTTTTCAAGATTCGATAGCGTAAAGCCTTTATGAAATTGAATTCTGTAGGTAGAGACGGGATTATGCATGGTTGGAATAAATTAAAAAAGACTCAGGGAAAAGCTGTATTTCTGCTCCTGCAGATAAGGTGGCTTGTGATGCGCCGGGGCCATTCCATTGAGGGTCTGCAGAGTCAAATTCTTTGTGCCAGGTCGGTTCAAAATCAGGTAAGCTCGCCTGCTGCTTTTCCTGCGAAAAATTCATAAGGCAGTATAGCTGGTCTTTGTCATACCACCGGTGTAAAAATAGTGTTTGTGTACCTTCGTCAAACTTGACATCCAGTTGCTTCCTATTCAAATGTTTTAACACCGGATTTTGCTTCCTCAGAGCAATTAATGCCCGATAGAAATTAAGCATTGTCTGGTGCGGTTTAGCAGATATCTCATCCCAACGAAGTTTAGAAGCTTGAAAAGTGCCTTCGGACTGCGGATCCGGCGGTTCCTCACCCGTGCTAAAATCAAATTCCGCTTTCCTTCCTTTCCGGACCGCTTCTACTAAATCCGGATCAGTATGGCTTACAAAATACAGGAACGGGCAGGAAGCGGACCATTCTTCACCCATAAAAAGCATCGGTACATAAGGGCTTACCATTACAGCACCTGCCAGCAGTTTTTGGGTTTCAAAATTAACGAGATGACTTGTACGTTCTCCAAGCATTCGATTGCCCACCTGATCATGATTTTGAGAAAAGACTACAAATTGTTTCCCGGGGTTGTTGCCTACTTTGGTCCCAAATATTTTTTTCCGGTGCTGCGAATACATCCCATCATAGACATAAACATCTCTATATGATTTCGCCAGGTGTTTTATACCATCAAATTCAGAATAATATCCCGTTTTTGT
Organism: uncultured Flammeovirgaceae bacterium; assembly: GCA_946886805.1. The sequence continues at coordinate 5,748 of CAMPJM010000191.1, forward strand.
GTTTCCCGTAGCCACCCTCAACGAATGGTGAAATTCATCCACCCATTGACCATCCAGGCCATAGCCTTTCTCTTCAATCGGATCAATGAACTTTGTATCATTCAAATCTACTTCTGCAATAAGATAATAAGGCTTTCCGGTTAACTCGATAAGCTTATTGACATTTTGTTTAATTTCTCGCAATATATGATTAGGACTTAAATCTTTGATGGCGTGCACGGCATCCATTCTTAAGGCATCTATGTGAAAATCCCTGAACCACATCAGCACATTTTCAATAAAATATTTGCGGACACCATCACACCATGCATCATCAAAATTGAGTGCCTGCCCCCATGGTGTGTTGTATTTTTCTGTAAAATAGGGTCCAAATTCTCCTAAATAATTCCCTTCGGGCCCCAAATGGTTATATACTACATCCAAAATCACAGCCAATCCTTTTTCATGGCAGGCATTCACCAGCCGTTGTAATGCCTGTGGTCCGCCATAACTGTTCTGCACAGCAAACGGATACACGCCATCATAGCCCCAGTTTCTGGATCCGGGAAACTGAGAAACGGGTAAAAGTTCAATGGCATTTATGCCCAAATCCTTTAGATGATCCAGTTTTTCTTCCAGACCTTCAAAATTTCCCTGGGATGAAAATGTACCGGTATGGAGTTCATAAATAATATAATTTTCCTGAGGTAAATTTTTCCAGGTATTATTTTGTTTATTATCAGTCCAGGGAAAGCTTCTTAAATCTATTGCTTCGGAGAACTCATGAACACCCTCAGGTTGGGAAACTGCCGCAGGATCTGGCAACTCTTTGTCATTGTTTAGTTTAAACTTATACCTATCATGAGGTTTGAGCTCATCGGTTGTTGCTTTCCAGTACCCAAACTCATCTTTTTGCAAAGAAATTTGACTTTTATTTTTAATAATCAGCGCAACATTCTCAACGGAGGGAGCCCAAACAGTGATTTCGGCTTTCCCTTCATTATTGAAAGTCACGCCCAACGACCTATTGCCAATATTCACCTTTCCCATTTTTACTCGTGGTTAATTAATTTTAGCAGCATTACAGATCTTTGTTCGACTTTTACTATTGCCTCAGCTTGCATGCTCTCACCGTTGGCAGCGTCTCTATCTTCTAAATAATTATCGTAGGTGTCCAGGATTTTAATCCAGTTGTTGCCGTATTTCGACGGAGGGAGCCTGTATTCGACAGGCTCACTATTGGCGTTGAACATCACATAAAAAGTATCATCAGAAATAGTTTCTCCTTTAGGTCCTTTTGAATGAATTCCTCTTCCGTTCAAAAATATACCCAGTGATTTGGCGTAATCATTATTCCAGTGTTCTTCGGTCATCTCTGATCCCTCTGGCAAAAACCAAGCGATATCTTCAAGCCCAATCCCCTTAATGGGTTGACCCTGAAACCACCTTCTCCTGCAAAAAGTAGGGTGCCTGTAAACAAAATTGATCAGTTTCCGGCTATAATCCAGCAGTTCATGGTCTGCTCCTTCCCAATTCAGCCAGGAAATTTCATTATCCTGACAGTATGCGTTATTGTTTCCACGCTGAGTTCTGCTGATTTCATCGCCAGCGACTATCATAGGAACCCCCTGCGACAAGAACATTGTTGTAAGGAAATTTCTTTTTTGCCTACTCCTAAGCTTGTTTATTTCCGGATCATCGGTTGG
>CAMPJM010000192.1 GCA_946886805.1 uncultured Flammeovirgaceae bacterium
TATTCTGTCAGTGGAATAGGTATTTTTAAAGCTTTTCTTTTTAGCTTTCTGATCTTAGAAGCTAAAAAGGTCTTACACAGCTATTTATAGAAATCCCTATTATGATTTGTTTCCCAATAACCTTTGGAAACAAATTCGGCATCCATATCCCTCCCATCACTCATTTTATCCATTCGATATTTGAATATCGAATATTTAAAGCTATAAAAAATAATAAGGAAAAGAGGTACAGGCTTAAGGTTCTGGAGAATGTTTAAAGATTTTATTCTTTATCCAATTCTTCCTGGCCATTCTATGGGCCATTTTCCTCAGGTTGTACATTTCTTTGCCATTCATGTAAATAATTTAAAATAATATGCTGGATAAAGTAATTCATTTTTCCATTCACAATAAATTGATTATCGGGCTGTTTACGCTGGGCTTGATAATTTGGGGCGGCTACTCCGTTACCCAGCTTTCTATTGATGCCGTACCGGACATTACTAATAACCAGGTACAGATTATTACAGTTAGCCCTTCATTGGGGGCGCAGGACATTGAGCGCCTGGTCACCTTTCCAGTAGAGCAAACCATGGCCACCATTCCGGAAATTGAGGAAATGCGGTCTTTCTCCCGATTTGGCCTTTCTATTGTAACGGTAGTCTTTCAGGAAAATACGGATGTTTATTGGGCGAGGCAACAGGTAAGCGAGCGCCTCATTGAAGCCCAAAAAAGAATACCAGATGGCGTGGGCACTCCAGAAATGGCCCCTGTCACCACCGGATTGGGCGAAATATACCAGTATGTGCTGCATACAGAGCCGGGTTATGAGGATGAATATTCCCTTATGGAACTCCGTACTATTCAGGACTGGATCGTAAAACGCCAGTTGATTGGCACACCGGGCGTGGCCGATGTGAGCACTTTTGGAGGGAAAGTCAAGCAATACGAGATTGCCGTTGACCCTGCCCGCCTTCGAAGTATGCAGGTGAGCATTAGTGATATTTTTACTGCCCTGGAGAAAAACAACCAGAACACAGGGGGCGCATATATTGACAAGAAGCCGAGTGCCTATTTCATCCGGAGCGAAGGGCTCGTTGGCAGCCTGGAAGATATTGGAAACATCGTGGTACGAACCGGGGAAAATGGTATTCCTGTGTTGGTTAGAAATGTGGCAGAAGTACAATATGGCAGTGCCATCCGCTATGGTGCACTTTCCCGTAACGGTGAAGGTGAAACGGTGGGCGGTATCGTCATGATGCTGAAAGGGGCAAACTCTTCTGAGGTGATCAAAAATGTAAAGGATCGTATCGCCCAAATCCAGAAGAACTTACCCAACGGGGTGGTGATAGAACCCTTTTTGGATCGTACAAAACTTGTCGATAATGCCATTGAAACGGTAACCACAAACCTAGCAGAAGGTGCATTGATTGTCATTTTTGTACTGGTACTTTTCCTCGGAAATTTTAGGGCAGGCCTGGTGGTTGCTTCAGTAATACCTCTGGCATTGCTTTTTGCGATTGCCCTGATGAATTTATTTGGTGTCTCCGGTAACTTGATGAGCCTGGGAGCTATTGACTTTGGGCTTATTGTGGATGGGGCAGTAATTATTGTGGAAGCTACCCTGCACCACCTTGGTTTAAAGGTAATGGGCAGAAAGCTCACGCAACAGGAAATGGACGAGGAAGTGTATACCTCTGCTTCCAAAATCCGTAAATCGGCTGCTTTTGGTGAGATTATAATACTGATCGTATACCTGCCCATTCTGGCACTGGTAGGCACGGAAGGCAAAATGTTCCGCCCCATGGCGCAAACTGTTGGCTTTGCAATTCTTGGGGCGTTTATCCTGTCGCTCACTTATGTGCCCATGATCAGCGCACTGTTCTTAAACAAAAATGTAAACCACAAGAAAACAATTTCTGACAGGATCATGGCCTTTTTTCAAAAGGTGTATGATCCTGCCATCCATTTTGCGCTCAGGAGAAAGGTTGCCATTGTGTCCATTTCGGTCATTCTATTTATAGGTTCTCTTTTTGTTTTCCTGAATATGGGCGGTGAGTTTATACCTACTTTGGAGGAAGGTGATTTTACTGTGGAAACACGGGTTATATCGGGAAGCTCGCTTTCTGAAACTGTTGAAGCGGCACAAAAAGCCTCCAAAATTATATTGGCGAAATTTCCGGAGGTAAAAGAAGTAGTAGCGAAGTTGGGAACGGGTGAAATCCCAACAGATCCCATGCCTGTGGAAGCGGGCGACCTTATGATCATCCTGAAAGACAGGGATGAATGGACAAGCGCAGACAACCGGGAAGACCTGGCCGCAAAAATGTCCGAAGCACTGGAAGTGCTGCCAGGGGTAACCTTTGGGTTTCAGCAGCCTATCCAGATGCGGTTTAATGAATTGATGACCGGGGCCAAACAGGATATAGTGGTAAAAATTTATGGGGAGGACCTGGATAAACTTACTGCCTACGCCGAACAGGTAGGCGCTATCGCAGGCACAGTAGAGGGGGCACAGGATATATACGTGGAAGAAATAACCGGATTATCAGAAATTGTGGTGACCTATAACCGGGATAAGCTGGCACAGTTTGGGCTGAACATTGAAGAGGTGAACCAGGTGCTGCAAACCGGTTTTGCCGGCCAAAGTGCAGGTGTGGTGTATGAAGGCGAAAGGCGATTTGACCTGGTGGTACGTTTAGGAGAGGAAAACCGAGGGAGCCTCGATGATATCAGGAACCTGTTTGTCACCTCTGCCCAAGGAGAAATGGTTCCGCTAGGCCAAGTAGCTGAAGTGGAAATGAAACCAGGTCCAAACCAGATCCAGCGTGATGATACCCAGCGCAGGATTATCGTAGGTTTTAATACCCGCGGACGTGATGTGGGAAGTATTGTGGAGGAAGTCCGGCAGAAGATAGCAACAGAGGTGAATTTTGATCCCGGATACTACCCAACCTATGGCGGACAGTTCGAGAACCTACAGGAAGCCCAAAAACGTCTGGCAATAGCGGTTCCGATAGCGCTGCTGCTTATTTTTATCCTTCTCTATTTTACCTTTGGTTCCATGAAATATGGTCTCCTCATCTTTACGGCCATTCCCTTGTCAGCTATTGGGGGGGTATTGGCATTGTGGATGCGTGGTATGCCCTTTAGTGTTTCTGCCGGTATAGGCTTTATTGCCTTGTTTGGTGTAGCGGTGCTGAACGGGATTGTGCTGATTGGCGAATTTAACCGGCTAAAGAAGGAGGAAGGGCTGACCGACCTTCGGGAAATAGTACTACAGGGCACCCGTATACGGCTCCGCCCCGTACTCATGACCGCTTTAGTAGCTTCACTTGGTTTCCTTCCCATGGCATTATCGGGAAGTGCCGGGGCCGAAGTGCAGCGCCCATTGGCCACTGTGGTAATTGGCGGGCTGGTAACAGCGACTTTACTCACCTTGCTGGTATTGCCCATCCTTTATACCTGGGTCGAAACAATCAAAGTAGGCAAAAAAAAGATTAATGGCACCTTATGCATCTTGGTTTTCTTAATGCTTTTGACCCCTTTAGGTTTATCTGCCCAACAAACGGTAAGCCCAACGCCATTTACATTGGAAGAAGCATTGAATACCGCACTGGAAAATAATCCTTCCATAGGCCAGGGAAAATACCAGATTGATATGCAGAAAGCACTCAAACGGACCGCTATTGATATTGGCAAAACAGAGATTATGTACCAGCGTGGCCAGTATAACAGTTATATCCGGGAAGATAACAGCATTTCCATCCGCCAAAAAATCCCTTTCCCTACCGTTTTTGGCAACCGTTCGGCCCTAGGGAAATCCCGGGTGGAAAGCAGTCGCCAGCAGCTGGAGATTACGAAAAATGAGCTGATCAGGGAGGTGAAGTACACATGGAACCAGATTGCCTACCTACAGGCTCATCAAAAAGTGCTGGCTCGGCAGGACAGCCTGTTTGAAAACTTTTTGAGGGCGGCTGAAGTGCGTTACCGTACCGGTGAAACCAGGCTACTGGAAAGGACTACAGCAGAAAGCCAAAGTATCAATACCAAAAACCTGCTGGAACAAAGCCAAGGGGATATAGACATCTACCTGTTGCGTTTGAAGGCCTTGATGAACGTGCAGGAAACTGTAACTATTGATATGAAAGAGTTCTCAAAGTTCCCGGACAGCGTCAGTTTTGACAGTGCTCAAATAGTGGCGAATCCTCACCTTCGTTATTGGCAGCAACAGGTGGATGTAGCGGAAAAGCAAAAGGCTGTAGAAATCGGCAATTTACTTCCTGACCTTATCTTTGGCTATTTTAACCAAACCCTGATCGGCTCACAGAACATCAGTGGCCAGGAACAGTTTTATGGCCGAAGCGACCGCTTTACCGGCTTTGAGGCAGGGATTGCCATTCCCCTTTGGTTTGCTCCGCAAAAAGCCAAAATAAAGGCGGCTGAAATGGAAAAACGCGCCACTCAAAAATCACTGGAAAGCTTCCAGCTAAACCTCCGGACAGAGTATAGTGCTGCGCTAAAGGATTACCTTAAAAATTCCCGAAGCCTGAATTATTATGAAGAAACTGCTTTGCCCAATGCAGAGCTCATGCTTACCCAATCTCAAACCGCCTTTAATGCCGGGGAAATTGGTTATGTAGAGTATTTGCAAGGAGTAAAAAACGCAATCAGTACTCAAACAAACTACTTGGTAATACTGAACCAATACAATCAAAGTATTATCAATATAGAATTTATTCTGGGCAACAATTTAAAATAAAAATCCAATGAAAAATATTCGTAAATCACCACCATTTATAAACAGCCTCTTTTTCATGATGCTGGTTTTATTGATTACTTCCTGTGGCACTTCTTCTGAACCACAACAGGAAACTCTTGAAGCAAGCAATGAACAGCCCGCCGATCGGGTAAGCTTTACCAGTGAACAACTTGAGGTAGCCGGCATTGTGCTGGGAAAAGCGGAAATGCGCCCAGTAAGTGGGGCGATCTATGCCAATGGCATGCTTGATATCCCACCTCAAAGCCTGGCATCGGTATCTGTGCCAATAGCGGGATATGTCAAATCAACCGAACTATTGGAAGGCTCAAAAGTCAACAAAGGCCAGGTTATTGCCACGTTGGATGGGCCGGAGTACATACAATTGCAACAGGACTACCTGGATACCAAAAGCAACGCCGATTATCTTCAACTAGAGTACGAACGGCAGCAAGAACTTGCCAGGGAAAATGTAAATGCGGCAAAAATCTTGCAAAAAGCGGAATCAGATTATAAAAGGGCTAGGGCAAAACTAAGATCAATAGGTGAAAAGCTGAAAATGCTTGACATTAACCCTGTCACCCTCAATGACGGCAATTTGAGTAATACCATCCGCCTACGTTCGCCCATATCAGGGTATGTGACTGAAGTAAACGTGAGCATTGGCAAAAATGTGTCACCTTCAGATGTCCTTTTCGAGATCGTGGATACAGAACATCTCCATGCTGAAATTACGGTATACGAAAAAGACATTTCCAATATTGAAGAAGGCCAAAGGATTCTTTTTACCCTGGTCAATGAAGCAAAAGAAAGGGAAGCTGAAGTGTACCTAATAGGCCGTGAAATCTCCGACGACAGAACGGTAAGGATTCATGGCCATTTAAAAGAGAAAAATCCAAAATTACTGCCAGGCATGTACCTGAAAGCAAAAATATATGTGGATGACCGGGAGGCACTCACCTTACCGGAAGCGGCTGTAATAGATTTTGAGGGCCAATCGTACACTTTTGTGGTATCCGGGGAGAACAATGAAAATGGAAACACTAGTTTTCAGATGGTACCCATTGAGCAAGGGATAAGCACAGATGGTTTTACCGAGATTACGCTTTCAGAGGGCAGGAATATTCAAAATGAGGCATTTGTGCTCGAAGGAGCTTATGATCTGCTTTCAAAAATGCAGAATAGCGACGAATAAGGGATGGGACTTTTTATATTTAAAAGCAACAGTTCTAAAAGTATAACTGACGGTACTGCCTGGCAGGAACACCGTCCTTAATTATAAATGTATATGAAAACTAAGAAAATCATTGCCACAGGTTTTTTACTGTTTATATCTGCTTTTGCTACCAATATTTTTGCACACGGTGTAGATGAAGGCACAAAAAACTTTTTAATAGGAAATGAAGGGGTAGCATTTGTTCCTTTTTTGTACATAGGTGCAAAACACATGGTTACTGGGTATGATCACCTATTATTTTTAGTAGGGATCATATTCTTTTTGTACCGGCCAAAAGAAATTCTACTTTATGTAAGTTTCTTCACCGTAGGGCATAGCCTGACACTTTTACTTGGTGTTTTAGGTGATATCTCAATTAATGCCTATTTAATAGATGCCATTATAGCACTGTCTATCGTCTATAAGGGGTTTGATAATCTGGGTGGATTTAAACAGATTTTAGGCTACCAACCAAATACAAAAGCTGCGGTGCTGATCTTTGGTCTGTTCCATGGCTTTGGGTTGGCCAGCAAACTACAGGAGTTTGAATTCAGTGACGAAGGGCTGCTTACCAACATTCTCAGCTTTAATATAGGGGTAGAAATAGGACAATTTATAGCACTGGGTATTGTGCTGCTGATTTTTACCATTTGGCGACAGTACAAAAGCTTCATTAAATTTTCTGTACTGACAAATATTTTTCTGATGGTGGCAGGCTTTATTTTAATGGGGTATCAATTAACAGGCTATTTCATGGCCCAATAAAAATCCAATACATATTTAATCGAAAACACTAAATAATTATGACAGATATTAATCATCCAAAAGTAAGGAAAGAAAAAATCATCAAAGCAACGCTTATAGCCTTTGCAGCAGCAATTGTACTATTGTTTGTAGCGGTTTTGCCGGCAGAATATGGTATTGACCCTACTGGGGCAGGCAGTGTCCTGGGCTTTACTGCACTTGCAGAATCAAACTTGAGCACTGGCATGGAAGGTGGAAATGAAAATTTGCAAGCCTCATTTCCCGAGCTGAAACTCGAAAACGTGGGTTCGGGACCTGACGTTCCAAAACCAAAAGAAGCGAACAACCCACCACCGGAGAATCAATATGAGGTACGTGAAGATGATGTTCAAATAGTGGTACCTGCAGGGAAAGGCGTGGAATACAAAGTGCAGCTTTTAAAACACGGCACCATGAAGTACGAATGGAAGACTGATAATGGTTTTGTATTCTTCGATTTTCACGGCGAGGTAAAAGGGAACAATTCCTTTTTTGAAAGCTACACCATTTCCAACGCTACCAATGTAACAGGGACTTTTTTAGCGCCCTTTGAAGGTAAACACGGATGGTATTTTAAAAATAACGGCAATACTGATGTTGTCACAAACATTCGATTAAAGGGCGAGTACGTCTTACTAAAGCAATAAAAATAAATAATTATTATTAACTATAAAAACTAATAGAA
>CAMPJM010000193.1 GCA_946886805.1 uncultured Flammeovirgaceae bacterium
TTTTTTTATACCTTTTCCCTACATCAGAAGTGATACGCCCACCTCAGCTCTTCTCTTTACCACTTCCTGTGTATTTTCATCTATCATAATTCTCTTTATTTCATTTATAGCATTCTTCTCATCTATATTGACCAAAAGGTCAATTAAAGCGATTTGAATTATAGGATGGTCCTGAATTTCAAGAGATTGGATCAGGGATTTTCTTACATCATTGCGGCCGGTGTAATGAGATAATGCTTCAACAGCCGCCAGTCGTACATTTATATTATCGTCATAATTCATCGTTCTTATCAGTGCCAAGGCTATTTCTTGGTTTATATCTTTCATTTCAAGGCTTTCATTTATTGCGAGAATTCTTTCGCTGGCAGATGACTCGTTGTTTAGTCCGGTCAGGATTATCTGGCTTTTGCCGTCGTTTAAAGTTGTGTTAGAAACCACCTCTGTTGTTGATTCCTTCCCATTATCTACCATTAGGCCACCGGCAAAACCTAAAACCAAAAGTGCCAGACCAGCTGCGTATCGTAACCAGGGTGGGGAAGAAGCACTTTTTGAAATTGGGACAACATGAGCGTTTTTATTTTCCTGCACATCTTCCATCCCTGCGAAAAGGGTTTCATCGTCTAATATTTCGCTTGGTTTCTTGTTTTTCCATTTATTGAAAAATTGAAAATGCTGTGTATAGGATTGCAATTCTTCAGAAACCTCTGGTGCAGAAAAATATGCTTTCAATATTTCTTCTTCTTCCAGAGAGGTTTCGCCCTCAAAATATTTATCGATTAAAGCTTTTATTTTATCTGTTTTCATAATCGTTCAGTTTTAAATAGAGAACCCTTGCACTTTTTCTTGCTCTTGATAAGGTTACCCTTAGGACATTAAGACTCAATCCCGTTATTTCTTCCATTTCTTCAAAAGAATATCCGTTCACATCTCTCAGAAAAATTATCAATTTTTGCTGTTCTGGAAGTTTATCCAGGATATTTTGCATCTGAGCTGCGCTATCTTCAATTTCTAATCTTTTGTATGGGTTTGCTTCCTGATACTCGAGATAGTACTCGTGTTTTTCTATTGGCCTAGTTCTTTTTATGGCTTTCAATTTGTCCAGACATAAATTTTTGGTGATCCTAACAGCATAAGCTTCAATGTTTATCACTTCCGATAACTTATGCCGATTTTCCCACAATTTTAGAAATACCTCTTGTAATGCATCATTTGACTCTTCTTTGCTTTTGAGTAAGATCATGGCCAGGCCAAAGACTTTCTCCTTTACCGGAAGTACAAGGCTTTTAAACTCGTTTATATCCATATTCTTTATATAGACTTTAATAAAGAAAAAACATTACAGCCAATTTTGCTTTTTTTTGAAAATATATTGCAAGGTCTGTTGCTATAAGCATTAATTTTTCTGATTTAAAATTATTAGGTGTCAGGCTTTGGTGAATTTTGCTATGACGCAACAAGAAACACTACTAAACCAGCTTAGGGAAGGAAAGTACAGCGACCCGGTAATTAGACATTATCTTTTTGTGCTTTTGCTCCGGAAAACTGCTGGAAAGTTCAGTCCGAAAGTTTAAAAGCGAACCTCCTCAAGCTCCGGTTTTATGAACCTTCTCCATATAAGTTTGTATATTACAGCTTTAATAAAAACTTAATTATGGACAATAAAAAATTTGTACCCGCAGTATTGATTGCGGTCGTTTCTCTATTGGTAATCATTTATCTTTCTTCCAGTATATTTATCACCATTGAATCCGGGGAGGCAGGTGTATTATACGAAAAGTTCGGCGAGGGAACCGTTACCGATCGATATTATGATGAGGGATTTCATGTAATAGCCCCGTGGAATTCGATGATTATTTACAACGTGAGAACCCAGGAAGTGAAGGAGGTAATGGAGGTCCTATCCAAAAACGGGTTGTCAATAAAACTTGAACTTTCCCTGCGGTACTCCCCACAGGTAGATAAATTGGGACTTATACACCAGGAGTTGGGCGAAAGCTATGCCGAAAAGGTTGTATTTCCCGAGATCAGGTCTTCTGCCAGAAAAGTAATCGGCAGTTTTGATCCTGAGGAGCTTTACTCGACTAAAAGAGATTTTATTCAGGAAGCAATCTTTAAAGAAACGAAGGAAAATGTTGAGAAAAGCTATATAAAGTTAGATGCAATTCTAATAAGAGGAGTGGAGCTTCCTGCTACCATTAAGACTGCTATTGAAAACAAGCTCAAGCAAGAACAGGAATCTAAAGAATATGAGTTCAGGCTTGAAAAAGAAACCAAAGAAGCGGAAAGAAAAAGAATAGAGGCAAAAGGGATAAAAGACTTTCAGGACATAGTTTCGGAAGGTATCTCGGAAAAGCTCCTTAAGTGGAAAGGAATTGAAGCTACTCTGGAACTGGCAAAATCTACTAACACAAAAGTAGTGGTAATAGGACAGGGAGATGATGGATTGCCTATAATTTTAGGAGGGAATTAATCAGCATATAAAAAGCATTTAAAGTACGAGGGGAAGTTTATATTAAACCGGAAAGTTAATAATAAGGTAGAATGACCTTTCCTAGGAATTGAAAAGGCAGACCGAAGATAGTTCAGTCTGCCTTTTTGCTATGATTGGATTAAAACCTATTAAAGAATATCTCTGGGGGCCAGCAATTTTTTTTTCAAGCAAACTTTCAATAGACCTGTAAAATAATCTTCAATCCCTCAACTCTTTGAGAATTCGAAAAGGTTTTAACTGGATACCAGCATTTTCAAGCTTTTGCCTTTGGCTTTCGTATGATGCCAAGCTTTCCAGGTAAGCATTGTCGTTGACCTTCAAAGATTTAAGGCCATTCATGATTTTGACAAACCATATCAAAGATTTCCCTTTTCCATTTTCTTTTACTCCCAAATTGTCCGCAACTTCCTCACCCAATAAATGATGCATCACCGCTTCAATAGGCACCTTACCTTTTGTCTCAGACATCATATGGTTGATGAGCGTTCGGGTAAGGCTTTTTCCTTCTTCGGTTGGACAAAATCCTCTGCCGCTGATTTGTTTCTCAAGAAAAAAGGCCTCCCTGTTGTTTGCAGGCAACAGCTCCCTTTGAACACCCAGATTATAGCCGATAGCGTTCCAAAGTTGAATAAAATCATGCGCTTGTTCTGGCGAAATATTGTGCCCCAATTTTCGTAACCCCCTAATGGCGATCAACGAAAACGAAAGATTTGTCCCTGCCATATCTTCTTGATTAATTGGCATCCCCCATTTTCTATCCCAAAGCTTTGAATGCAAGATATGGTACCTGATGGCAGCATGCATTAGCCTCACTTTTGCAATAGACCTAAAAGCTTTGCCCTCAGGATCAAATGCCTGTGGATGGCAGACATCAAGTACAAAAGCTGCTGTTTCTAATAAGCGCTTGGCGGGATTATTCCTAATTCTTTCTGACAAATACAGCACTTGGACACCGTGACCAGATGCATAACAATAGGGCAAAGACAATAGCCCCAACATGGTCATAAGATCAGGTGCATGCTTCTGAAATACCTTTGAGCCAGGTTGTGCGTGCTTTATAAATGCATCGTCTATGTGCTCCAACGATCGAAAATATTCCTTTAATAGCGGAGGGAATTCAGCAGGGATGGCCTGATGGTTATAAATCAAATTTGCATACGACTGTTCCACCATGGGATTAAAACCCTTTTGGAACAATTCTTTTACAATGTCGTCTGCGAAAGGATCCATAGCCTCTCGCATGGAATTTAGATAATGATCCTGGTAGTATGAAAAATTCGACATCGAAGCATTAACACGAAAAGTGTTCTGTTAATTCTCTTTTACGAGTTTTTATAAACGTTTATACGTCTTGGGATTTTATTGTACAATAACTGGAGCAGGAACTGGTCCTTCTAACGTTCCTCTCCCCATTCGTTTTAGCACCAAGTAATGAGATTTCAAGGCAGCAAAAAAGCTTTTATTTTCATGATAAGGCAAATTAAATTCTAGCGTTGTCTTTTTGACAATATCAGAGATGGACGTGTAGTGAACATGACATACTTTAGGGAAGAGATGATGTTCAATTTGAAGGTTTAACCCTCCACAAAAGAAATTAACCACCCTGCTTTTTGTTGAGAAATTAGCCGTAGTTCGCATTTGATGTGCAGCCCATGCTTCCATAATGTTCCCTTTAACGTCCGGTTTGGGGAAATTGGTCGCTTCTACTACATGTGCTAGTTGAAAAACCAGTCCCATCACCAATCCTTCGGCAACGTTCATCGCTAAATAGCCAATCAGAAACTGCCACCACGCAAGATCGAATACCATCAGGGGAACTACAATAAAAGTGATATAATAAACCGCTTTAAAGAAGAAAAGATTAAAATATTCGATTTTAGGATGCTTATTAATATGGTTGCCGACCTTCTTTTGAAAAAACTTTACATAATCCTTCCTGAAAAACCAGGATAAGGAAGCCAGGCCATAAAGAAAGAATGCATAGATATGCTGATAGCGTTGTATTTTGTAAACTTTATCTTCTTCAGCAACCCTGATCAAACCCGGAGCTATTTCAATGTCCTCATCATGCCCTGGAATATTGGTATAGGTATGATGCACAATATTATGGGTTATGCCCCATACATAAGTATTGGCACCAATAAAATTGAAGATCAAGCCCAGCCCTTTATTTATTTTGGGATTAGCAGAATAAGACCCGTGCAGCGCGTCGTGGCAGACATTGAATCCTATAAAGGCCATAGTCATTCCTAGTAAAATGGCCATGAGCAACATGATTGCTGGAGGAAAAACCCCGGTTAATATGAGTGTGTATAGTGCCACCATGGCACCCAAAAAAAAGATTGTCTTTGCCACCATCTCACGATTGGCGAATTTTGTAATGTTGTTTTCGATAAAATAATTATCCACACGTTTCCTTACTGTTGCAAAGAATTCCGAGCGTTCTTCATCGATAAATTTTACTTTCTGAGTCATATGTTTCTAATATTAAAAAAGGCGATGATTCTCACGCCATTCTATGTAGCAGTAACATCTTGTTTTTATGATGTTGTGGCTAAACAAGACACAGAAATTCTGCGTCTTTTGATATTATTACCTGTATATTACCTGTCTTATTCTTGTTGAAAAGGGGAGATGCCTTTAATGTACAAAGAGCGCCATCGCTAAAAATTTCCTAAGAAGTCAATGACAAAGAAGCTTTAAAGATAACTGTAATTATAACCGTATAACAAGAGACGGATTAAAAATAGTTCAAAAGAGAAATGCGGAGGTGTCTCTTGGCTTAATAGAATAGCCTGGAGTGAGAAGGGATTGTGGTCTTAACTAAAGAGTACCTCCAAAAAATCTCATCTCTAACCTCTGGCTACAAATTATCTGCCAGACGACCTAGAGCCCCTGCCACAATGCAGTTTTCGTGACCCTCGTGCCGGGTGGCCTCGTTTTTGGATTTACTTTATCCCGAAGAATTTCGGGGAACCCGATTTCATCCGCACGGTGCTCCGCTGACCCAAAGATTAAATCAAAGGTTGAAAATCCATAAATTGGGTCGAAAAGCGTGCTTCAGAGGAAGTAATAGCTCAGCGCTCTGTCGCATCTTTTTTTGACATCCTTGGTGGAAAAGCCTTTAATGTTGATTATCGTTAGATGCCATTTGTGTTCATTTAGGCTTAATCAACCTTTTGTGCAAACGCTTTCTGGAATTGTTGCTTGACCCTCTGTTTATAGACTGTCCAAAAAATCCGTGCATAATGCAAAGCTCCCCAGAAATTTTACTTGATCTACAGAAAACATTTTCCTTAGCAGAGTACCACTTCTATCCTGGCCTACGTTGTGTTTAATTATTCTTTGCCTTAGATTCAAAAACGTCAATAAGCCAAAAGCCTTCCGCATGAAATCACAGTAAGCCATAAGAGTATTGAAGCTATGGCTATAAATTTGGCTTCTTTCGGCGTATTACAATCCTGATCCCAAAGAGACGCACTTTTGAAAACAGTCTGGTGGAAAATCAATGCATTTACTCCCGCAAAGACAATGCAGGAGAGTTTTACCAAAAAAACCGGATCTTCAGAAAGAGATTTGGCATTTGTGATAAACAGAAGGATTCCTGATGGGATGATTAAAAAAAGGCTTCCCCTTGACCAGGGTAAAAGGTGCTTCGACAAACTTTTGACAGAAATGCTTTTTGATAAGCCCAAGAGACGAAAATCAAACATTACTGCGGTACCTACCAGAAATACAAAACCTATAATATGAACAATTTCAATAATGGGATAGAGGTATAGGCTCTCCCGGATATACACTGCCAAATTTGAATTTTCCAACCATTGCGCCCAATTGTTTAGCTCAGGCACCTTTATCGAAGTTCTACCGTTTTGTTGTCTATGGTAATCCTCTCAGCTCTCATTTCACCTTCTTCTTCACGATGAGGATAACCTAATACTTTTGCCTTTGTGCCAGGTTTAAGCATTTCTTTAGACAAGCCACGGCTGTTCATTCTACTCGGAGGCGCCAGCACTACATTCCATGATTTACCATCCTCCCCCTCAATAGTAGCCATTCCATGAGGATTTTCATAAGTAAAGTCTAAGATGTCACCTGTCAAATCTATTGGCTTCTCTTGATCATAATTCGACCATCCGTGATGGAATAAAGTAAAACCAACACAGGAAAATAAGATTAATGCAATAATTAGATTCTTCATGTTGTAAGTTATTAAAAAGTAATGGTAGCAATAGAAAAGTAACCAATAGGAACAGGTGTTACAGGAATGCAGCATAGCGGATCTGCGGCTCAATGGAGAGCCTATTTTGGTTCAGGGTATTAAAGTAATGTAAAAATGAAGGAATTAACAATCGCTCCGAGAGCAGGAAATCGTTATTTAAAACTCTTAGAAAATACTATTGGAACCCCTCTTCCAGAGTCTTTCAAAGAAGTAATTCTGAAGTATGCTGGATTGACAGTTTTGGAGGATACCTATGAGGATAAAAATAAAACTCTTTGGGAGCTACAGTCTTTTGATAACGTAGCATCTATGATAGATTTGACCAAAGAATTTATTGAAAAAGGATGGGGTAGAAAGTTGCCATTTGCTTATGATCCGGGGGGATGGCATTATTGTTTAAGTTTTGATGAAGATACTTTTGGTAAAGTAATGGTTAACCGCTGGACAGACCATTCTCCAGAAGAACAGTTTTTGGTTATTGCTGATGATTTTGAAAGTTTTATTAATGGTCTTGAACGAAAACCAGAATAATAGATAAACAAAGCCAAACATAAAGCTTGGCTTCACAAAGAAAACGCCTTACGTCCTTTAGACTCTCTTATGAATGTGTCGATCACATCAAAGAGGGTATGTTTC
>CAMPJM010000194.1 GCA_946886805.1 uncultured Flammeovirgaceae bacterium
TTTGGCCATAAAAAAATAAAACTCCGGAAGAGATAGCAAAAAACACAGCTTTGTATTCATCAGAAGCATCTACAATTTTATCGAATAGTTGCATCAGCCACTTATCTGCAAGCAATGCAACACCCGAAATGATAATAGAAGCAATGGCAAAAACAAAAGCATAAAATGAAAGGCTTTGCCAATCAAATTTAGTCTCCTCATAACTATTGTGTAAGCCCTCAGCCTGCTGCTGGCTTATTAAAGCTTCGTCAGACCACTTTTTTATTGCTTTTTGAAGTAGTGCCGCTTCTTTTTTATTAACTTTCATTAAATGAAAATACCGCTAAAAATTTTAATCTACAAGTTCAGATAGGATTAACCATCTTTCAGATTTCTCTTCAATTGATTGGTTCAAGTCTTTAATTTTGTCTGCCCATTCTTGAAGTTGCTCATAATCACCACCTCCCTCGATCATTTTTTCTGTCAGTTCTTGTTTAGCGGCTTCTAATTTTGGTATTTCTTTTTCTAATTTTTCCAGTTCTTGTTTTTCCTGAAAGCTTAATTTTGTTTTCGGGCTCTTTTTTTCAGGAACTACATTTTTCTTCGGTTTTTCTACCGATTTTCTTTTTTTCTCTTCAAGTAATTCTTCTTCCTTGGAGATTCTATAATCTGAATAATTTCCCGGAAAATCCTTGATCACACCGCCACCTTCAAAAACGAAGATATGTTCTACCAGGCGGTCCATAAAATACCTGTCGTGTGAAACCAGAATTAAACAACCTGCAAACATATCCAGAAAATCTTCTAATATGTTTAATGTATTGATGTCCAAATCGTTTGTGGGCTCATCCAGAATCAGGAAATTTGGATTTTTAATGAGCACTCGTAGTAACTGAAGCCTTCGTTTTTCTCCGCCGCTTAATTTTCCCACCACATTATACTGCATTTTTGGAGGGAACTGGAAATGCTGTAAAAACTGACTTGCAGTAATTTGGCTTCCATCACCGAGTGTTACTACTTCTGCTATTTCTTTTACTATATCTATCACCCGCTGATCATCTTTAAAAGATAGTTCTTCCTGGGTATAATAGCCAAACGCTGTTGTAGATCCCTTGTCGATAGTTCCAGAATCAGGATTGAGGTTTCCTGTTAATAAATTAAGAAAAGTTGACTTCCCAACTCCATTAGGCCCTATGATTCCGATCCGATCTCTCTTTTTAAATACGTAAGAAAAATCCCTGATGAGGTGCTTTCCATCAAATGATTTATTGACCTTTTCTAACTCAATAATTTTTCCGCCCTGCCTTCTGGTTTGGACGCTGAGTTGGATCTCATCTTTTTTAAGGTTCTTGTTTGCCTTTTCTTTAACGTCTTCAAAAGCCTCTACCCTATATTTAGCTTTGGTGCCCCTTGCTCTTGGTTGTCGTCTTATCCATTCAAGTTCCTTCTTGAATGTGTTTTTCGCCTTCTCGACCTCGGTTTGCTGTTGAAGCTGTCGTTCTGCCTTTTTCTCCAGATAATAGCTATAATTACCTTTGTATTTGTAGATATTACCATCTTCGAGTTCAAAAATTTCATTGGTGACGCTTTCCAGAAAATACCTGTCGTGAGTTACAAGCAACAAGGTCATTTGTTGGGAGCTCAGGTAGTTTTCCAACCATTCTATAACTGTTAGATCTAAATGGTTGGTGGGTTCATCCATGATCAGGAAGTCGGGCTTATCGATTAGAATCCTGGCAAGTGCCACCCTCTTACGCTGGCCCCCCGAAAGATTGCTGGTTTTCTGATGCAGATCGTGGATACCGAGTTTACTAAGTATTTGTTGGATTTGAGCCTCATAATCCCAGGCTTGCAGAGAATCCATTGCTTCCATAAGGTCGCTTAACTTATCTTGCAATGCTGGATTATGCTGTGATTCAAAAATTACATGTTCATATTCCTTAATTGTCTGTAACATTTCATTATCGCTATCAAAAACAGCTTCGAGAATCGTTGCATTAGGATCGAACTCTGGATTTTGGCTCAAAAATGCCATGGAGATACCATTTCTAAAAGTGACCAATCCACTGTTAGGAGTTTCCAATCCGGCAATTATTTTTAGCAAAGTAGATTTTCCAGATCCGTTTATTCCCACAAGGGCTGCTTTTTGACCCTGATCGATCCCAAACGATACTTTCTCGAGTAAAACCTTCTCGTCAAAGCGTTTGCTTATATTTTCAACAGAAAGATAATTCATTAGAATATTTATAATGTGCAGAAGAGCGATTTTCAAAACCGGCTTCTTTATGCAAAGCTAAAAAATAGGTTTGTCAAACACTTATATAATGCAGTATCTTTTTTACCGCCTAACGTAAATCCTGGTAAAAATACAATTCCGTTCTTCATCTTATTTTTTGTCGCAGAAAAGCGAAAAGTTGACGCAGCAATTCCCCGGAAAGTGTAAACGGGCTTTTGTAGGCGATTGCCGCACCCTCGGTTTTACTTATACCTTATCTCAGTCTTTGGAAGCGTAGCTTTTGCGATAAACGAACCATTGTCAAATAGGAACTTATTCTTTTTTGCCTTTGAATGCAGTTTCGATAGCTTTCCGCAATTCTTTCGCCGCATTTTCCAAACTGCTTTCGACAGCTTTCCATTTTTCTTTGTCACCGGTAAAATTTTTAAAATCAGCTTCCAACTTTTCTTTGTTTTTTCTGATTTCTTCTACTCTCTTATCAAGGTCTATCCTAACTTCTTCGCTATTCATTTTACCTCTTTCTATCAATTGGTCTATTTTTTTACCCAGGTCGCGAAACAAATCTTCAACACTCTTATCTTTAGTTTCCATCGTTTTTATATTAGATTTATAATCTTTTAATTTACATTAAGCTATGTATATTATCAAGGTCGATGTTTGAATTCTTTTAACTACAATATTTATAAATGGAAAATTCGCCATTAAGCAAGAATACCCTGGACCAAATTTTTGATCAATTAAAAAATAAGGCTTCTCTAAAACAAAAGGTCTATGGAAATATAATAGAAGTCTTTAATCATTTAAAAAAGGAAGCGTCAGGTGTTGCAGATAAGCTTAAAAAAAGAATTCAGGAGGTAGATAAGTCTGTAATAGTCGGTTTATATGAAATTAATGAGTTCGAATTCCATTTGAAGTTCGGTGGCGATTTGCTTGTATTTATATTGAAAACAAATGTGGTTTCATTTCCCCCGGAGTACCCGATAATGCAAAATGATTATATGAAGGAAAATGAGAGCCGCAAATTTTTTGGAAGTATTTTGATCTATAATTTTATGGCAGATTCGATAAAATATAACAGACAGGAGGACAACGGCTACCTAATAGGACGTATGCTCGTGAATATTGATAATCATTTTTATATAGAAGGCGTGCGTCAATTGGATTTCCTTTTTACTGATATTGAACAAAACATTATTTCCATGCCCTGGCTAAAATTGTTCATAGAAAAATTAATCCTAACGGCACTTGACACAGACCTTGTCGGAATCAAATATGGAGATTTGAATAAGCTTACCAATTACACAAAGATCAATCAAAGTTTGCAGTTAGGAACAGGTCAGAAAATAGGTTTTCAAATGACAAATAACACTGAAATCTCATAATCAATCCGACTCAAAATTATACTTGGATTGACTAAAGCTTAATCCCGACACCATAGTGGTCTGCTAGAGCTCTTTTTGCGGCGTGGAAGCCACACATTCCATGAACACCACCGCCGGGAGGGGTAGAGGAGGAGCAAATATAAACGTCAAAGAGGGGTGTCGTATACGGAGACCAACGCATGACTGGTCGGGTAAAATGCTGCCAAAGATCTTGGACACCTCCGTTGATGTCACCCCCAATATAATTCGGATTATAATACTGCATATCCTGCGTGTTCATAATGTGTTTTGCAACAATAATGTCTTTAAATCCCGGGGCAAACCTTTCCACCTGGTTTTCGATGATGGTGGTCATGTTTTCAGTAGAGTTTCTTGGGACATGGCAGTAAGCCCAGGCCGTGTGCTTGTTGTTATTGGTTCTTGTTTCATCAATAAGGCTGGGTTGGGCTAGCAGCACATAGGGCTTGGAATGGTTTTTATTTTGCCAAACACTTTTTTCAGCCGCCGCGATTTCATTAAATGAACCTCCCAAATGCACTGTCCCAGCTTTCCGACAATTCTTAGCTTTAAATGGTATTGGCTCCGAAATAGCCCAGTCTACTTTAAATACCCCATGGCCATACCTGTAATTCTCCATCCTTTTTCTATAAGAAGGCGGAAAATGATCCCCTACTATTTCTAAAAGTTGTTTTGGGGTAACATCAAACAATTTTATTTTAGAAGGGGGAATGTTTTTGAGCCCATGAATATGCGTTTCAGTTTGAATGGTTCCTCCTATAGATTTAAAGTAATTGGCCAAGGCATTTGCAAGCGACTGAGAACCTCCTTTTGGGCAAGGCCAGTTAACTTTATGACCTAAAATCCCTAATACTAAACCAAAGGATGCGGAAAGCAATTTATTTAAAGGCAGCATGGAGTGGGCCGCTAATCCCCCAAAAAATCCCCTTGCTTTTTCTCCTTTAAATGATTTGAAGGCTAAATTTTCGGCTGATTTTACTGCCTGAAATCCAAATCGCATTGCTTTTCCTATTTCAGAGGGTACACAAAAAGGCCCCAGTAGGTCTTTTGAAATGTTGTCCCAGATATCCACGAGAGGAGCCATTAAGGAAATATAAGCTGCTGCATCTATCCCGAGGGTATCGGCGGTTGCCTCTATTGAGGGGTATAAGATGCCTGCTGTGCCATCATCAAAAGGATGGGCCAAAGCTGCCTCTGGATATAACCATTCCAACCCGAAGTCGGCCAACGGAAAAGTGGTAAAGATGGGGGAACTTGCACCTAATGGATGAACCGCTGAACATATATCGTGCTGGTATCCAGGAATAGTTAATTCTGCTGTTCTCATTCCACCGCCTATTGTCTCCTTTGCCTCTAATAATAAAACCGAGAGATTTTGTTGCTGTAGGGTTATTGCAGCAGCAAGTCCGTTTGGCCCCGATCCAATTACTACTGCATCATATTCATATTCCATAGGTTTTTTAAATACCCAAAGCCAGATTCGAGATATTTAGTTTGTCTTTTGTAGTTTCAGGTTATCTAACAACAAGGTTTCAATTGTGTTTGCGAAAATACAGTTAAATGATTTTAATTTTGTTAAAGCTTATGATTTTCTCTTTTCAAATCTGCATCGGTTAATAATTTCTGTTGAAATGGAATCGTTATTGTTTATTTTTTTATATTGAAAAACTATCTTAAATTTTTCCTTTTATGAACTACTCAACCTTAAAAGTCAGCCAAAATGAGAATGTAGCTGAGGTTATCCTGAATCAGCCTGCCAGTGCCAATGCGATGAATCAAAAAGCATGGGAAGAACTCGAACGGGTAATGGACGAGCTAGATGCCGATCCGGATGTACACGTGATTATACTGTCCGGAGAGGGAAAACATTTTTGCGCGGGAATTGACCTGCGATTGTTGGGAAGCATAGAAGAGTTAGTAAATAATGATGCCCATGCTACGGCAAGTGAAAAAATACGGAAGATGATACTGTCACTTCAAAAGCCCATCAACAAAATAGAAGACTGTAGTAAGCCTGTATTAGCGGCAATTCATGGAGGTTGTATTGGTGCCGGATTGGATATTGTAGCTGCCTGTGATATACGATATTGCACCGAAGACAGCTTTTTCACTATTAAAGAAATAGATATGGCTATGGTAGCTGATTTGGGGTCTTTGCAAAGACTTCCAAAAATAGTGTCAGAGGGAATAGTAAGAGAAATGGCATACACCGGAAGGAACGTTTTAGCTGAGGAAGCTTTAAAGGTTGGCTTGGTGAATCAAAAATTCGAAACCAGGGAAGCGATGATGGAAAATGTTAGGAAAATAGCAGCAGTGATTTCAAAAAAATCTACACAAGCCATAAAAGGAACGAAAACTATAATGAATCATTCCAGAGAAAATACCGTGGCAACGGGATTGGAATACGTGGCTACGTGGAATGCTGCTATGTTATTGTCAAATGATCTGAAGGAGGCACTTCAATCCTATATAGAAAAGAGGCCTCCTTCATTTAATAAATAGCTTTAGACCTTATTCTGACCAATCCAGCTAAATTCATATTCTAAAACAGGTGTTTTTAGTCGGTCGGCTATTCTCTTCAACCTGTCGGGCAAGGCCACTAAATAATCCCGGGCTTTTTCACCAGCTTCATTTAATCCTGTTACTTTTTCTATCTCCCAATCTTTGATGAGTCCCGACAATATTTGAATGTAATCCTGAGAAGTATAAACTCCTAAACGTTGCGCTGCATTAGAAAAATGATCGAAAGTACTGCCAATTTTCACCCCTGTTTCTCTTAAATAATGGGCCGGCATTACAATTTTCTTTCTCATCATATCTTCAAAAGCAAGCATCATTTCGCTAGGGTCTACTTCCATTATTTTTGAAACGAACGATTTGTATGCCCGAGCATGCCGCATTTCATCGCCTGCTATTATTCCACAAATTTTGGCAAGCTCAAGGTTGTCTGCCTTTTTTGCTAAAGCGGAAACTCTACCATGCGATACGTTTGTCGCTATTTCCTGGAAGCTTGTATAAACAAAGTTTCTGTAAGGATCCGCGCCTGTTTGTATATCAAAGCCATCTGCTATAAGGTATTGAGTTGAAACTTCCATTTCACGCATATTTACCCTGCCTGAGATATAAAGGTATTTGTTTAATAAATCACCATGGCGATTTTCTTCTGCTGTCCATCCTCTGATCCATTTTGTCCATCCTTTGTTTTCGCCCTGGTTTACACCTTCCATCCCTACCAGCCATGATTCATAAGTTGGTAAAGCTTCTTCTGTTATCGTATCACCAATTAAGACTGCCCAAAAATCATAGGCAAGCTCCTTTGCGCTTTCCTGTATGTTTTTTATTTTTTCAAAAAAATCAGGATCCCTTGAATCTGGTAAAAGGTCAGAAGGCTGCCAATTTGTCTCAATAGGTTTTAGTAGCTTATCGATTACATCATCCACATGATTTTCCAAATAATGCATTACCTCAAGCCGCCCGGAAAATTGCTTTTTGCTTATTTCATTCATTGTATTGTATTTTAAAGCCTATAATGACCACACTTCCAAAAAATCAGATCAATATTAATAATAATAAAATGATCAGCCAACTCGGACTTACCGAAAAGAACGAACTGATTTTAACATATAACAACATAACCAACAGATGTTGTTATAAAGCCTGGAAAAATTAAAATTTATTTTAAAGTTGTAAGTTATAAATAAAACATGTGAAAAAATAA
>CAMPJM010000195.1 GCA_946886805.1 uncultured Flammeovirgaceae bacterium
GATATATGGAGCTGTCTATGGCTTCTAAAATTTCAGATATCTTGGAAAAACACTTTTGTTGTGGTTCCTTCTGCAAACAACTCATAGATATTAAAAAAATACAGGTTAATACTTTTATCATAATTCATCTAAATTTATAGGTTTTGCTCTAGGGATTAAATTGTGTTCCTTTCTCAATTGAAGGTTTTCCTGTGCTTTTTAATGAACAGTAGGACTCCGTCTGGTACTATAGCACTGTGTGTTCCAATTTTATGCGAACCCAAAATTTCAATGAACGAAACGCTATATCCTTAACTCAACCTTTCCAAATTATACACGGACAGAGTCTTCCTTACCACTGGTAGGCACAGGAGAACCTGCACCAGTGCTTAGAGCTGAAACTAAATAGTATAAAATCTCCAGGGTGAATTAATACTATCTCGACAAGCCGCTTTTCCTAATGGTAAATCTGCTACATCTAGTACCGACTTATCTAGTTTAATTATTTCATCCAATGAAACAACTTTAAAATCTTCATCATTTAAATCCTCTTCATCTCCTAAAAATTCCCATGCGCCGTCTTCATCATAATGATTGACAAACAAAATAGCCGAACCTTTTTCAAGAACATACCTTGTAGTAAAAACAGCGGTGTTTAACGAATCTTGATAATTTTTCATTCACTTGCTCCTTTTTTTAAATTTTCTTCTTTAGAAATTACTCGCAGATTTGTATTACTATTAGATCCATTTTTAGATCTTGCTTTTTTATGATCGATTTCTGCTTGGTTCATATCCGCTTTTTCCCCTTTCACATTCCTTTTTGGTGGATTTAAAGAACGTCCGTCACCATCACTTGTTAATTCACCATTATTATTTCGCTTATTTTCTTCCAAAATCCGCTTTCGTTGAGCAGGGGTCGTCTTTTTACCATCTCCCACATTTCTTGGTTCAGGCAAATGTGAATAATCACCATCAGCTTTCAACAGATTATAAAATGCTGTTCCTACTACAGTTAGTCCGTGTGCAGCTACCGCTGTCCCAGCCACAGTGGCTGGTACTGTTACGGGCGATGCTGCACCAACTGTTACAAGCGTAACTGCTCCTCCGCCAGCCGCCGTTATGGCACCTCCTAAAAATTCTACCCCTCCCGTTATTACTCCAACCACATCACCTGCTGTCTGTCCCGACGTAAAACTGGAACTTCCTCCACTTTGACGGCCAGCGCCCATGACATTGTTCGATGCCCAAGCATTTGCAAACCCACTTGAAAAGTCTACCGCTTGGTTAAAATAATCCCAACATGTGGCACAATCTCCGTATGGATCGCTGTACCGAATTGGATTGTTATAAGCGTATTGGTAAGGCGACCAGCTCTCTTGAGGATTAACATCTGCTAAAGGATCGACACTTAAAAACCGGCCCAATGTATAATCATACATCCGCAACTTTGTCATGTCTAGATTCAACCCAAGATCAGTAACCCTTTCCGTTTTAAATTGCTTGACATTAGTACCCTGGTTATACAGGAACCTGTTACCCACCGAGCTCTCCCTTTTGTAGGAGTTAAAGGAGAGGCCGAAGGGGTAATAATCATCAGCCTGCACAATGGCAGAATGTGCGTGTGTTACAGAAAAATCATCAAAATACGTTTCCATCGGCTCTGGGCTGTCGTTGGAGAGATAAATATAAACATATCCGGGCTGTTCCACAATAATTTCCCTGCCCAACCTTTCATGGGGCACATTGCTGCCATCTTCTTTCGCTGCTTCTGTCAATGACACATAGCCGGACTGCCCTTCCACCAACACAAAGTTCTTGTCAAAAACCAGGTAGTTCAGGTAGGCCTGTGGCCCGGACTGTGAGGCTCCTGTCTTGCTCAAAAGCCCACCAAACGGAAAGCTGTTGCCGTCCAAAGGGGAGACAGCCTCTATCACCGTGCCCGGTGCTGCAGTGTTGTTGGCCACACTTGTGATAAAATCATTGAGCGCCCCGCTCCAATTGTTTTGGTCGGGATCCAGGTATTTCCCGAATACCTCAGTCTTTATAGTGTCCCCTGTCATCACGGCCATGGATTTCGCAAGGCCTATCCGCTCCCCTTCCGTTCCGCTGAGCCTTACCGAATACTGGCTGTCTGTACTGTCTGTATGGTCGAACAAAGCAAAATTTATCTTGGTCACGGCATCATAGTGCAAGAAGGCCGCCGCTTCATCTTCTGCGTTGGATGGTTCTATCGTGGCACCGGCTGTTTCTACACCTGGCGTGGCGGTAAAGGTAAGCCTTACGTTGCCCAGGTGGTCCTTGAGGTGGTACTGGTATTCCCAGACAGTAGACGGTTGGGTTCCCGGAACAGGTCCGGGAGGGATGGCCCTGCCCTCTTCGTGCTGTACAAACCGCAGGGTATCGTTTTGGTAGATAAACTCTCCCAAGTAATCAGTTTCTTTGTCCGGGGCGGTACCCCCATTTTCATATACCCTATGGCTAAGCTTGGCCCCTCCTGCATCATAGCCATAGGCCATGCTTTTGCTGTCTTCAAAAACAATGGAATCCGGCAGGTTAAGATAATTATAGTAAATTTTGCTAATGGCTTTGTTCTTATCTGTAACCATGCTGCCATTGGCATCATAACCGTAATCGAGCCCTGTCTTATTGCCATCATAGAAGTCCCCCCTTTCTTTTGTGCCGTTCCGGGCATCGGTCACAGAAGCAAGTTGGTTGCCTTGCTCATAATTGTAAATCAGTTCATCGATAAGGCCAAAGTAAGGCAGGGCCGCTTCGGGAGATGAGATGAGCCCCTGTCTTTTTAAGGCCATGATATTGCCGTTCTTGTCGTAGCCGATATCCCCTACCTCATAACGATCCTTTTCCGTTGTCCAGTTGCCGATGCCACCTGCTATATAGTCCGCCCCTGTTATCCTGTTTACATTGTCATAGCGATACCCATAGGCCCTTTCGGTATTGTCAACGGCGTTCTGCCACTTCGTCCCCGATATATTGCCGTTATAGCCTATTACATCAAAGCCATGGGCATAGTATAGCTCCATCCCAAAAAGGTCTTCTGGGCCGCTTAAGGCTGCATCATTGATGTTGGTGAGCCAGCCCCTGATATTGTAGCGGTAGTCGATGCTTTGTTTGGCTGTGGAACCACCTTCTTTGTGCAGTTCCTTTGTGACCAACTCGCCCAGCTCATTGTATTCATTGCTTGCCAAAACGACTGACTGCTGGTCGTCAATCGAATGGCTTGTCGTCAGCAGCCGCCCTGCATGGTCATAGCTGAAGCCCCTTGCAATTTTTTTGGTTGTGATGGTCTCGGTGGCATCTGTCGCCGATAGCTGGTGTTCCGTCTTGCTTTCCATTGCCTTGCCCTGAAAGTCGTACCGGATGGAGACCCTTTCGATGCCTCCTTTATGGTTATCGCCAATGCTTTGGATAAGCCTGTAGTGGTCGTCATAATAGTTGATGTTTTTCAGCCAGTCCCCAAAGCCTGTGGATTTCCTTTCTCCTGTTTTTAATTGCCGCACCATGCCCCCTGTCACCTGCCCTTTGACCCTGTCGAAAGGGGCTGCATAATCGTCTCCTGTATATTGGGCATTGTAGTGGCTGGCTTCCCCACCGGCATGTGGAAAATCATAATTATCGTAATAGGTGACCGACAGCAGTTTATCGGCAGTTACATTTCCTGGAAAAGTCTTGTCAAGGCTGTAACCAATTGTATTGTCAGCTTTTTCTTCAAAGCGGTTTTCAATGGCGTAAACAGCATCTTTAAGCTCTTCTTTTGTCCTTGCAGGGCTTTCGGTATCGGTAAAAATACCGGACATGACCGGCCTGTTCAACCCGTCATATTTTGTAAAGAGCCATTGCTTGTTTTTCCGCTGCTCCCCGTTCTGGACCAGTACCAACCTGTCGTATTTGTCGTACACCATAAATACCGGCTCGGCACCAGGCACCTGCTTTGATACCATTCGCTTCCGCTCATCATATTCATAGCTGAACAGCCAGTCCCTTTGGAAGGTGCTATTAATATAAGCAGCATTGTTCCAATGGTTGCCTGCCCTCAGCCTTTCAGTAGCTTCAGGGGGTAAGGTAAATCTCAGCTTGTTAAAGTCATCGTATACGTAATAGGTGCACAGCCATCCTTCATGACCTGGTGCAGGAGCATCTGCTTCTTGTACTTTCTTTAAAATTACCCTGCCCTGCTTATCCTTGTATTCTATGACTTTTTTATCATTTTCATCTTTTGCTTCAAAGACAAAAAGTTCTCCCGGGCTGTATTCTACAGAGGATAAGGGCATTTCTCCTTCTATTTGCCACAACCGAATATGTTCCTCTGCCGTGTTTGTCTTTTCGGTAAGCTCTATTTCATGCCCCGAGGTCATGTGCCAGTATTCTCCGGGAGAAGCTTTGGCGACAAGACGGTTCAGCGGAGAGGCCTCATAGCCGTTATGGGCAAAAGGGAAGTCCGTATGTGCCACATCGGTTGCAGTGTGGTAAAAATCGTATTGTTCCCTTAAGGCGTTAGGTCTGTAAGTACCTACATCCGTAACGGCCAATGTAGCGTAAGGAAGGTATTCCTTCTCTACCCTACCATATTCATCATATGCAATGGGCTGTACAAGGTCGTTGCCGGATGGACTTTCCCCTTTTATAACAGTTTGGATGGGTCTGCCCAAGCCATCTATATATTGCGTACTGATCTGTACCTGATCAATGGTGCCGTTTACCAGCGAAGCTTCATCGGTAAAAGCTTCCCTCGCGATATAGGTACGCACATAATTTAATGCACCAGGCACTGTGGTTACTGTTTCGGGCTGGTTGATAGTGCCGGTAGGGCTGAGTGGGGCAGCATCAGTGGGGTGATTGTCTACCAAGTTTACGATCTCTTCTTTTACCTCTGCAATTACATATGACCTGGAATAGACGGTAAGATTGGTTATTTTGTCATTGGTGATTTTACAGCGATATGCCGCTTGGTCTTCTAAGGTAACCTGATCAATGGACAAGGCTGGCCCGGTGGCACCAATAAGATTGGCCCAATGACCGTTAACGTTTTTCTGCCATTGGTAATGATTGCCCGGCGATTGGTCATCCACCACAAAACTGACATACTCACCCATTAAAAGCGATATGGAATCGCCTGCCTCGGGAAGCTGGTTCCCATAAAAAAAGTTGTCAAAAATATCTGCGTCCTGAGTAGGAAAATTTGGCAGTAGGTCTTCAAAGCTCAGCTCGTTCCTATTTACCAAAACAGAAATCCTATGAGGATATGGATGGTTTGTGAAGTCGGGAAAGGAGGTAAAGTTATTATTCCGGAAGGAGAGGATAGCCAAGTTCTCACAGGAAGTCAAAGAATTTGGGATTGGCCCGGAAAAGAGGTTTTTATCCAAATTTAAATATTGCAGATTGGAAAGGCTATCCAAAAGATCTGGAAAGATCCCTGAAAAGGAATTGTCTTTTAGATCCAGACGTTTCAGTTTGGTGGCATATTGGATATCTGAAGAAACCTTTCCTTGAAGGTTATTTTTATAAAGATAGAGTTCTTCCAGATTCTCATTGTTTAAAAGTCCTTGTGGCATTTCTCCCGTCAAAAGGTTATTACTTAGATTCAGTACCTGAAGGGTAGGAATGTTGCTTATGGAAGCGGGTATTTCTCCAAATATGCTGTCGTTATTATTTAAGGTAAGGATTTTTAGATTATTTAAATCTCCAATATTATCTGGTATGGTGCCCTTGAGATGGTTGTTGTCAAGTTTAAGCTCTTGCAAAGAAGTGATATGGGCAATGGTATCGGAAAGTGTTCCGGTAAGGTTGTTGTTGTTTAGGTGTAAAACCTCCAAAGGTAGGTTTTCAAAAGCCTGCCAGGGAATGTTTCCTTCGATTATGTTATTGCTGGCGCTAAATTTAGTTAGATTAATAAATTCGCCAAATTTAGCGGGTATGGGTCCTTGGGCTCCGGTATTATCGATATTCAACTCCTCCAGGCCGTAGAAATTAGGCATAAATCCTAGATAAAAACCCAAGTTTGGATTGTTTTGGAGATGTATTTTTCTTAGATTATAGCTATTTTCTCCTATGTAATAAGCAAAGTTGAAACTCGTAGGAGTAATAGCACTATTATCATTTAAATATATTTCTTCCAGATAATCAAGAAAAAACCAGGATTCATGTACCCAACCTATATGGTTATGTTGCAGGTCTAAAGTTAATAGAGATCCTGCTATATTATCAAACCTTGAACCCACAAAACTCAAACCTCCGGTAAGTTGATTGTAACTGAGATCAATATAATAAAAACCTTTATCCTTTATCGAATAAGGAAGATCTCCCGAAAGCTGGTTATGGGACAAATCCAAGTCCCAAATATTAGTCTGGCCAATATTAAAAGGTATCTCACCCGTTAAAAGGTTGTGGTGAAGCTCAAGGCTTTCTAGGTAAGGCCGTGAAAATAATGAGTCTGGGATATCTCCTGTAAATTTATTATGAGAAAGATCTAATTCAAATAAGTGTGTCCTTGATATAGAATCCGAAATCACTCCAGATAATTTGTTGTTGCTTAGATTAAGTATATACAAATAATCTAGATAATATAAGGAACCAGGAATTGAACCAGATAAATTATTGTTTTGAAGTTCTAAATAAGTTAGGTAAGGTAATTGACCAATGGACGGCGGAATTGCTCCCGTTAGGAGGTTGTTTGAAGCGTTAAATGAAGTAAGAGGGCAATTCCCTATTGAACTAGGTATCCTTCCTGATAATTTATTGTTATAAAGGTGGAGATTATACATCTCAGTAAGATTCCCAATTGACGAGGGTAGGCTACCTTCAAGATTATTATTTTGCAGGTTAATTAAAGTAACATCTCCATTCCACACGGACACCCCAAACCACTCTTCAAAATCTGCGCTGGTGGTTCCATTTAGCCAATTGGTGTTGTTTATCCAATTTGCTCCGTTTGTACTGTTGTACAGATCGGTCAAGGCCTGAAGCTCTATTCCGTCGGGAACAAGGTCATAGCCAGTAGAAGAAGCTGATAAAATTCTAATGTTCGAACTATTACTGGTACTGTCGCTCCAATAGCCACTGAAGTTGATAGTTCCTGTATTAAAAGGTGTGGCATCATCAGTAAAATTTTTCAGGACTTCCCTTTGCCTATCGGGGGCCATATATGGATGGGCGAGTAACAGGCTATCCCTAAAGCTTTTTATTCTGTTGTGGTAGGCTTCCTTGCTTAAAGCTTGGCCAAAAATCTGCGAGGATGAGAATATTGAAAAAAGACAGACAATGAACGGGATTAGAGGTCGGGACATTAAAGGTTACTT
>CAMPJM010000196.1 GCA_946886805.1 uncultured Flammeovirgaceae bacterium
ACAGGCAGGAAGTAGCTGGTAGATAAATTTGAAGATGATAAATTAATTAAAGAAAATGCCGGAACAAATTGATCGCTCCGGCATAAAAATAAACTAAACATCTGTACTACATCAAAATTTTTCTAATTCGCTCTGTTCAATTCTTCCAAAGCGCTATCCCTCTTTTTCATTTCAAATTTTGCTCCTTTGTTGAACATATAACGAATGTTTACCTTGAAGCTTTGTGCGCTGAAATATTGGTCAAATGAGTTGATGTTTCCATCTATATTTGCGCTTCCCATTACCTGTCTGGTTCTGAAGATATCGGTGACGTTTAAGCTTACATCCAGTTTCTCTTCCATAAAAGATTTCTTTATCCCAGCATCTATCCACCATTGCGATTCTATTTTATATAGTCCATAAGCTAAGGGCCCTTGGTAGGCAGCACTTAATTCAAATTTTATGTCCTTAGGCAAAAGGAAATTGTTGGTAGTTTGGGCCATATAAAACATTTCTTCGTTTTCTATCGGTGCTTTATCTAAAATGGTAGTGTAGTGTTGGTAAGCCACGACTATATTATTATTCATTCCCCATTTTGGATTTATCTGAATAGGTGCTACCAAGGTCGCGCTTAAGTTTTTAAAATCATCTACGTTCCGTTGTGAAAATATGGTGGTTTTATCTTCGTTGTTTTGCTCTGGAATTTCTGCCATAAAGTCTTCTGTAATAGCATATCCTAAAATCAAATTATAATTATTTTTTAAGGTTTGCTTTAATTCAAAGGAATTAGTGTATTGTGGCCTCAGGTAGGGATTTCCTGTTGCCCAAGTGTAGGGATCGAGGTAGAAAATAAAGGGGTTCAGGTTGTCATAACGAGGCCTGTCGATTCTACGGCTATAGTTATAGCTGATCTGATAATTATCGCTTACCTTCTGTTGTATGAAAATGCTCGGAAATAGGTTCGTGTAATCTCTTGGCGTAGTCTGATTTAAAGTCACAGATTTTCCTTCTGCTACCGTTTTTTCTGCCCTCAAGCCTGCTTGTACATTCCATACTTCACTTAGTTTAGCATTGAAATTGGCATAAGCTGCATAAATATGTTCGGTATAGATAAAATGATTGCTTCTTTTCGGATCTCTTATTTTATGCTCATCCTCTATTGTATAGAAATTCAGCTGGTTATCTGATTTTACATAACTTGCCTTTGCTCCTAATTCAAGTTTTCCAAAGTCTTTTACTTTTTTTGTAAAGTCTACCTTTGCGGAATAGATATCATAATAGGTGGGATTATCTGATGTCAGTAATTCCTCCTCGACCAGATTGCTGTTTTCCAGGGAATAATATCTGTTATTAAAATCAGCATTTCCTTCATTGTTTAACCTCACATAGTCGATGTCTGCCGATAATTCTGTCCCTGCCGTATCAAATTTGCCAACATAATGCAAATTAAACGTGCCATTGCTAAATTGATAAGCGGTATAGTTGTCTGCATCAATAAATAGATTGTTTTCAGGAGCACCGTTTTTTAAATAGGAATCTGTTTTGAAATCATGGGCTGCATCGTGGTAGGACAGATTGGCCATTATGCCGATGCTGTGTTTTTCATTAATATCAAAATCTGTACCCAATCGGAGAGAGGGGGTGTAGCGAACCACCTCTTCTCTACCGGTTTGATCGAATCGTGTGCTCGCACCGGATTCATTAAATTCCCTCACCATAGTACTGGTTCTTACCCAAGGCCTTTTGGCCATATCCAGATTGGCAAAAGAACTCCACTTTCCTTTTTTGATATTGATATTTCCGCCAAAAGAATAACCATGGAGCGTTCTGTATTCATAGCCACCATAAATGCTGCCGTTAATTCCAGCCAGTTCATTCTTTTTTAAAGTGATATTGATAATACCTGAGGCTCCTTCAGCATCATACCTTGCAGAAGGATTGGTGATAATCTCAAGGTTTTTTATGTTTTCAGCGGACATTCCTTCGAGCATATTCTGAAGTTCCCGGGCTGACAGATAAGTGGGTCTTCCATCGACCATAATTTTAACGCCTCCTTTGCCATTGAGTTGGATGTTGCCATCTTGATCTACCCAAACGCCGGGAGCTTTTGCAAGGATATCAAAAGCAGAACTTCCTGCTGCCAGTGCAGTTCCTTCAATGCTCACTACCATTTTGTCGACTTCGTTCACAATGGTGGGACGCAAGGATTGTACAGTGACTTCTTCGAGCTGCTGTACATCTTCTTTTATGGTAATTGCGCCGAATTCTTTTTGGTTATTTGTGTCCGTGATTTCAAATGATTTGGTTTCATAATTAGCAAAACCGATAGCACTTATTCTCAACAAATATTTTCCTGTAGAAGGAGATTTGATTTTGAACTTGCCCACTTCATCAGTAACTGATCCTGTTACAAGAGAAGAATCCGCAGTTTTTAATAGAGCCACATTGGCATAACTAACGTCTGAACCTTTTTCGTCCCTGATCTGGCCTGTGATCATTCCATCGGATTGTGCGAATCCCTGTTGTGCAAATAAAAATATAAAAAGGCTTGCTAAAATTTTGTAATAAGTGTTCATGTCGAATAAATTATATTTCTAATGCAGGGATATTAGTAAGGATCGTGCCAAAGGGAAAAAGCCTTTCTGTTGCGTGTTAAGGCCGTATTTTCTGAAAATTGATTTTCATAATTGTTCATTATCGAACAGAAAGTGTAATGAATTCGAACATTATAGAGTGGCTAGATTATTTAAATCCTGTTTATCCTATAATCCCACGAATCCGGATTCAGACAATAGTGCTGAAGAAAATTTTGACTACTCCTATTTTAGCCACGGGCTAAAGCCACGTGGCAATGGATATGGCCTCCTCTCCGGTTTTTTTTAATCCTGTTAATCCAAAAATCCTGTAAATCCTGATTCAGACAATGGGGAACTGTCAATATAATTCTCACGACATTCTAAACCCTTAAAAAATGTTGATTACGAAATTTTCCTACATGTAGGGAAAATCTTCCTTTTTATCGTTTATCAAAAATCTTTTTGGCTAATTTTAAAGTTCTTTAATTGATCCCTTATTAGATCCTTAAAAAATTCAGACAATTATATGCAGATTCAATTTTTAGGAGCAGCAAGAACTGTTACTGGCAGCAAGCATCTTATTACTACCGACCAAAATAAACGAATTTTACTGGACTGCGGCCTTTTTCAGGATAGAGGTGCTGATAACAACACCCTAAATAGGAATTTTGATTTTGATCCCTCGGAAATTGATTTTTTAATACTCTCTCATGCTCATATAGATCATTCTGGCAATATTCCTTTTCTTGTTAAGGCTGGATTTAAAGGAACCATTTATGCTACTGCCGCAACTTATGACCTTTGTGAAATAATGCTTGCAGATAGTGCCAGGATACAGGAACAGGATGTCTATTACATTAATAAAAGAAGAAAAAGGGACGGCAAAAAATTATACGAGCCTTTGTATACAGAAGAGGATGTAACAAAGGCATTAAAACTATTTAAAACGGTTCCTTATCTCAAATGGAAATCATTGGACGAAAATATAAAATTTCAATTTACTGATGCCGGCCATATCATAGGCAGTGCTTCTGTTCATTTGGAGATAAAAGAGGCTCAGGCGACAAAAAAGGTCACTTTTACTGGTGATATCGGGAGGTCTAACGATAAGCTATTGGCTGCTCCGGGATTTTTCCCACAGGCAGATTTTATAATCTGCGAATCAACTTATGGCGACAGGTTACACACCAATACGGAACATGCCACGCAGCTTTTATTGGACGCTGTTTTAAATACTTGCGTACATAAAAAAGGGAAACTTATTATTCCGGCTTTTAGTCTTGGAAGAACTCAGGAAATTGTTTATACCCTTGATAGGTTGGTAAATACAGGTCTTATGCCTAAAGTACCCGTTTACGTGGATAGCCCATTGTCTGTAAATGCAACGGATATTATGAGGAAGCATAAATATCTATTTAATGAGAAGCTTCAGGATTATATGGATCATGATCCGGATCCCTTCGGGTTTAGTCAGTTACATTATATCAGGGAGGTTCAGGAATCAAAAAGGCTAAATTTTAAGGATGAGCCATGTATAATTATTTCTTCATCAGGAATGATGGAGGCCGGCCGGATAAAGCATCATCTAAAAAATAATATTTCGTCGCCTGCCAATACAATTTTAATAGTGGGCTATTGTACCCCTAAATCATTGGGCGGAAGGTTAATTGCGGGCGATGATGTAGTGAAAATTTTTGGAGAAGAGTATCAGGTAAAAGCAGATATAAGAGTGATTGATTCTTATAGCGCGCATGCAGATTATAAAGAGATTCTGAATTATTTAGCCTGTCAGGATAAGGAAAAGATTAAAAATATTTTTCTCGTACATGGCGACCCAGGGGCACAGCAGGCATTTAAGCAAAGATTAAAAGAAGCAGGATATCAAAACGTGCGCAATCCTTTTCATGGAGAAAAAATAGAGCTTTAAATTATATCAGTTCCTCGCCAATTTTCTTTTTTCACTGCTGCCGAACGAATAACCTTTCATTGCAAAGTATCCGAAGATGAGATGGGCAAAAAATAGTTGAATATAAAATTCTTTTAAGTGAGTTTTTGGGGGATTTGGATGAATCTTAAATGTCAGGTTCCAAATAATAATACCAAATATACCTGAAATTGCCCCAAGGGTTATTCCGCTAATCAGGTTAGGCTTCACCGCCGATTTTGTCCAAATTCTGTCATAAACTGTAGAAAAGAAAAAGCCAACGGAATAGTGGAGCAGCCAGCCCGTAATATGATTTTTAGAAGGAGATACTTTAATGATACCTGCCCTTGAAACGAGTTTGTTTAGAAGTTCGGGTTCTTTAAATTGCTTCTTCCTCATTTTTGCCATTACATAGCTAAAAGAAGTCATAAACGTTGTACCTGCTATTGCTGCAATAGTTATCTTTAGTAATCTCATCAAAAGATAAGCTATTTTCCAGCTCGGGTGTTTAATTTTTTTTCCTCAGATTGACAGGGATTGTCACTATTACCTGTTGCCTTACTGTTTGTTCTCCGGATTTTGCGGGTATCCATTCCGACCCTTCCTTTACTAATTGTATTGCTGCTTCGTCCAATCCATAGCCAATAGCATCGATAATTTTAAAATTTGTTAAAGTAGCATCCGCCTCTACAAAAAATGACAACTTAATCTTTCCCCTGACACCCTCCTTAATTGCTCCTTCTGTAGACAAATTTTCTTTGAGATATTTATTGAATTTTCGGTTTCCATTTACTGGTTTCGGAGGGCTTGGTGACTCAACGGTAACGGCTGCGCCAGTTACATCACTTCTCTTTTGAGTACCATATCCCACTACTACCACTTCATTTAAAGCCACCATGTCTGGCTCTAATATGGTGGTTAAGCTTGTGGTGGTATCTTGTATAGGGATTTCTGCTGTCGCATAGCCAATAAAGCTAATTTGAATTGCCGTATCTGAGTCAGGTATGCCAAGCTTATACTCCCCATTAATGTCAGAAATTACGCCTTTTGTACTTCCTTTTAAAATAATATCTGCACCGGGAACCGGAGCTCCTGACTCATCCAGGATTTTTCCTGAAATAAATTTTTGATTCGCCAACTTTAGCCGTCTATCCGAGGGAATTCCCATAGATTTACTAGCAAAAGATTCTCGCTCTTCAAAAGGTTCAAGTTCAATGCTTTCAAGCTTCCCTTCTTCCATTGGTGCTTCTTCCAAATTTATGTCTGCTATTTCTTCTTCTTCTTCTTCTTCACTATCGTAAACTTCAGAAGCAGATTCTTCCGATAGATTATAACTATAGCTGTTGCTGGAGCTTTCTTTTTTATTCTGATTTACCGCTAACGTGTTTTCTATTGTAGTGATTTTTTCTGGAGCAGTCGCATCTGTTTCTAATTCCTCCAAAGGCTTACTTGCTATAAATGGGAGATTTTCCTCTTTTGATGATTCCTTTTTGACAATTTTACTTTCCGAATTATTGGTTTTGTCGAGGATTAAAAATATTGAAACAGAGGATAATAATACTATCGCAACAACAGCTGCCCATCTTAGGTACGGAACACCCGCTTTGTTATTGTTTCTGATTTTATCCGAAAGCCTTCCTTTTAGTTCCTCCACAGAAAAGGCAATTTCTTCAGGTTCTAAAAAGGAGATACCTTCCAAAGCATCGCTGCACAAATCACAGGATAGCAAATGCATTTCTACCTGATGCATTTCTGTATCATTCATCTTTCCCTCATTATACCTGATTAGTTGGTGCTGAGAAAGATGTGGGTTTTGATTGCTATATTTTTCCCGATCTTTATTCATTTATCTTTTGCATATGGAGCTTTAAATTCCTCTTCCCATTTTGAATATAGCTCTTTACTTTTTTTATATCATAGCCTGTTTCCTCGGCTATCAACTTGTAACATTTATCCTCTAAATAAAATTTTCTTATACATTCTTTTTGGTCAAACGGTAACTCTTCAATGGCTTTTTCGAGATCTTGTAAGTTGGTTTCCAGTTCTTCCTCACCGTTATGATGCAAAGCATACGCCGTTTCCATATTCCCATCTGACTGAATTTCGGTTGAGGTTTTACTGATTTTATA
The DNA here is from genome assembly GCA_946886805.1 of uncultured Flammeovirgaceae bacterium. The sequence continues at coordinate 6,609 of CAMPJM010000196.1, forward strand.
CTTTTTTGACCTCAACATCATCAGACATTCGTTTTTTGTCATTACATGCAGCCAGCTTTTAAAATTTTTCACCTCATGAATTTTAGCTGCATCAGCAAGTTTTTCGAATACCTGCATTGTCATATCCTTGCTTTCTTCTTTGTCTTTTAAGTACTTCATAGATACGCCAAAAACCAAATGAATATAACGGTCATATAATTCTCCCAAATAAGCAATGTCCCCCGATCTTTTGTATAGATTCAGGAGCTCCTCATCTTCTTTAAAGGCTTCTTTAGGAGTTCGTTTAAAAAACATTATGAATGTTAGGTGTATAGCAGCAGTATAACTACAACAGCTTAAGCTTTAAGAATTAGCAAATATTAATAGAATCCATTCAAATTAGACTATTTGCTATTATCTGATATTCTCAAATGCTGTCATTATTTTCAGTTCACTGAGCTTTTCAGAGCCTAATATAAAATTTTTTTCTATGCCGTTTATGGAATCTCCTTATTAATGGCATCATACCGATACCCACACAGAAATTTAATAGCAGAGGAAGGGTATCTGCTACTCACTTAAATCACAGAGAGATGAAAAGTATTCAAAATTTAGTACCTATTTTATTCCTTATTTTGCTTTGTTCCTGGAATTCCACAAATCATTCGGCGATTATGGTTTCGGGTATAGTAACTGATGCTGAAAA
>CAMPJM010000197.1 GCA_946886805.1 uncultured Flammeovirgaceae bacterium
ATATAGAGCCTTAATTACTCACAAAATATTTACCTCACTTTTTAAAAGGCAAATGTTTAACAAAAAGACAATTTGAATAAGAAAAAAATTTTTAATGACCCGGTTTATGGATTCGTAACCATTCCGAGCGATTTAATCTTTGATATTATCGAACATCCTTTTTTTCAAAGGTTACGTAGAATCAAACAACTTGGTTTAACAGATCTTGTTTATCCAGGTGCCTTACATACCCGATTTCATCATGCCCTTGGAGCAATGCATCTAATGGGCACCGCTCTTGACAATTTACGCAACAAGGGCCATGAAATATCCGAGCAGGAATACCAGGCCATGCTTATTGCTATTTTATTACATGACATTGGCCACGGCCCTTTTTCTCATGCGCTGGAATACTGCCTCCTTCCTGGCATAAAGCATGAGCATCTTTCAGTAATATTGATGAACCATTTAAATAAAGAGTTTAATGGTGAACTGACATTGGCAATAAAAATCTTCAATGATCAATATGAACGAAAATTTTTCCACGATCTTATAAGTAGCCAGCTTGATATTGACAGATTAGATTATTTAAAACGAGACAGCTTTTTTACGGGGGTATCCGAAGGAACTATCGGCGCCAACCGCATTATTAAAATGCTTGATATTAAAAATGACCACATTGTTGTCGAAGAAAAAGCAATTTACAGCATTGAGAATTTTCTGAATGCCAGAAGGCTGATGTACTGGCAAGTTTACCTGCATAAAACCACCGTCAGTGCAGAAAAAATGATAATTCAGATTATCAGGAGAGCCAAAGATTTAAAAGACCTTGGTGTATATCATTTTGCCAGCCCTTCTTTAAAACCATTTTTAGAAAATGATATTTCACTAGAAGATTTTAAAAATAATTCTGACATCTTAAAATCATTTGGAACGTTAGATGATTATGACATTTGGGGTTCAATAAAAATGTGGAGCGGCCACAAAGATAAAGTCCTTTCCAAGCTCAGTAATATGTTATTGGATAGAAAACTATTTAAAGTAGTGCTTTCAAATACTGAGCCGGAGGAAAGCCAGATTCAACAATTGAAAAAAAATATTCACCTGCGCTATAATATAAATCAGGAAAGTGTTAAATATTTTCTCATTCATGGGAGCATGAGCAATGCAGCTTATTTGGCGGGCGGCCCTAATATAAATATTTTAACCAAAGCTGGAGAGATAATTGATGTAGCTCAAGCATCAGATTTACCGAATATAAAAGCCATGAGTAAAATTGTTAAAAAAAACTACCTCTGCTTTCCTAAAGATGTATATTTGTGACACTTATTAGAATTATATAATTTTAAAAATGGAATTTAGTATCGATCAGATAGCTGGAATGCTTGGTGGTGAAGTAAAAGGCGATGGTTCGCTCAAAATCAGGACACTGTCCCAGATTGAGAAAGCCGCAGAAGGCAGCCTTTCATTTTTGTCAAACCTTAAGTATGAAAATCACATTTACACGACTGAGGCCAGTGCCGTTATCGTAAGTAAAGATTTCAGTCCTAAGAAGAAAATACAACCCACGCTTATTGCCGTAGAAGATCCATATACCAGTTTTACAGTATTGTTGGAGGAATACCATAAATTTTTAAATTATCAAAAATCCGGAATCGAACAACCTTCCTATATCGGCGAAAATTCAACCTATGGCGATGATGTTTATCGAGGAGCTTTTTCCTATATCGGCAGCAATGTAAAAATTGGCTGCAACGTAAAAATTTATCCACATAGTTACATAGGCGATAATGTTTCAGTTGGAGACAACACTATTATTCAGACAGGGGTAAAAATTTATGCTCAATCCCGTATTGGTAATAATTGCGTAATTCATGCGGGTACAGTAATCGGAAGCGATGGATTTGGCTTTGCCCCACAAAAAGACGGTACGTATAAAACTATACCGCAGTTAGGGAATGTAATAATAGAAGACAATGTAGATATAGGGGCCAACACTGTTATTGATTGCGCTACTCTTGAATCAACAATTATTAGAAAGGGTGTGAAATTGGATAATTTGATTCAAATTGCACATAATGTAGAAATAGGTAAAAATACTGTCATAGCAGCGCAATCAGGCATTTCTGGTTCAGCAAAAATTGGCGAAAATTGCATTATCGCTGGGCAAGTTGGTATAGTTGGTCACTTGACTATAGCCGACAAAACAACTGTCGGGGCACAGGCGGGCGTAGGAAAATCAATAAAAGAAAGTGGTGCAATACTGTTGGGAAGCCCGGGATTCGACAGAGCAAAGTACCTACGATCTTATGCAGCTTATAGAAATTTACCGGAATTAGTTAAACGAATTAAGGAACTTGAAGAAAAAATACTAAATTTGCCCACCAATTAGGGGAAGCTTATGAACATCAAACAACACACAATTAAGAAAGCAGTAACAGTTTCTGGTGTGGGTCTTCATACTGGCGTACAAGCCAATATGACTTTTTTGCCTGCCAAACCAAACCATGGGATCAAATTTCAAAGAGTAGATTTGGACGGAGAACCTATCGTAGATGCCGATGTAGACAATGTGGTAGATCTATCAAGAGGTACAACAATTGAACAAAACGGTGCCAGAATTAATACAGTTGAGCATACGCTCGCTGCATTAGTAGGTTTGGAAATCGACAATATTCTCATCCAATTAGACGGGCCGGAACCGCCCATAATGGATGGCAGTTCAAAAATGTTTGTAGATGCTATTTTAGAAGTTGGCACAGAGGAACAAAATGCCCTTCGTAATTTTTATGAGGTGCAGGAAAGTATCTTTTACAGGGATAGCCAAAGAAACGTCGAAATTGCAGCTTTACCGCTTGATGATTATCGAGTAACTGTCATGGTTGACTATAACTCTCCTGTTTTAGGCAGTCAACATGCTTCCTTAACTGACATCAAACAGTTCAGAAAGGAAATCGCTTCGTGTAGAACTTTTTGTTTTTTACACGAACTTGAAATGCTTCATAAAAACAACCTTATTAAAGGTGGTGACCTGAACAACGCTATAGTAGTGGTTGACAGGATGATTGAAGATCATGAGCTGGAAAGCCTTGCCTCTTTGTTTAACAAACCTAAGGTGGAAGTTAAAAAAGAAGGAATTTTAAACAATGTAGAACTTCGTTATAAGAACGAACCTGCCAGGCACAAGCTTCTTGATGTAATGGGTGACCTTGCTTTGGTGGGCCGTCCTATAAAAGCGCAAATTTTGGCCGCTCGTCCCGGACATGCCGCAAATGTTGCCTTTGCAAAGAAATTGAAAAAGGCGATGGTAAAAGTGTCTAACGCAAGCATTCCTCACTATGACCCGAAATTACCTCCGGTACTGGATATTAAACAAATTAGTAATATCCTACCTCATAGATATCCGTTTCAACTAATTGATAAAATTTTTCATTTAGATGAAACTTCTGTTGCAGGGGTAAAAAACGTGACAATGAACGAGCCATTTTTCCAGGGACATTTTCCCGGCAATCCTGTTATGCCAGGAGTACTACAGGTAGAAGCAATGGCTCAAACAGGGGGAATATTAGTTTTAAGTACCGTTCCCGATCCTGAAAATTATTGGACTTACTTTTTAGGAATAGAAAACTTTAGGTTTAGAAAAATGGTTCTTCCCGGCGACACCCTCGTTTTTAAATGCGAACTATTGGCACCAATAAAAAGAGGAATTGCAAAAATGCAGGGTAAAGCCTATGTAGGTAACACGCTTGTTTGTGAAGGTATCATGACAGCAAGCATAGTAAAAAAAGGCTAAATATTTCAGGATAATCAGAAACTCAGAAGAAAAAAATCTGTGCTAGCATTTAAGGGTAGAGCTTAAACGAACTATTTTATAATTAAAAACCTTTAACTGTTTAGGACGAATTTATGGTAAGTGAAATAAGACCTTCACTTCCAATTATTTGATTAACTAGTGTATACAAGCACTATTTAGGAAATAGATCATGAAGTTTCCGCCAGTTAGTGCTAAATAGATAAATAATTACGAATGAATCAACCATTAGCTTATATACATCCCCAAGCTAAAATTGCGAGGAACGTTGTGATTGAACCTTTTGCAACCATTCATAAGAATGTAGAAATAGACGAAGGTACCTGGATAGGTTCTCACGTTACGATTATGGAGGGAGCAAGAATTGGGAAAAATTGTAAAATTTATCCGGGTGCTGTTATTTCCTCTACTCCTCAGGATCTAAAGTTCGGGGGAGAAGAAACCACTGCTATAGTGGGAGACAACACCGTTGTGAGAGAGTTTGTGACCATAAGCAGGGGAACTGTAGATAAATATAAGACAGAAGTGGGTAAAAATTGCCTACTTATGGCATATGTTCATGTAGCGCATGATTGCGTAATTGGCAACAACTGCATATTGGCGAATGGCGTTCAGTTAGCAGGGCATGTGTTGATAGATGACTATGTAGTAATAGGCGGATCCAGTGCTGTTCACCAGTTTGTAAAAATAGGGCCACACGTAATGGTGTCAGGCGGGTCTCTGGTAAGAAAAGATGTACCTCCTTATACCAAAGCGGCGAGGGAGCCTCTGAGTTATTGCGGAATTAATTCTATAGGCTTAAGAAGGCGAGGATTTTCCAATGAAAAAATAAATGAAATCCAGGAGATATACCGGCATATATTTTTAAGAGGGATCAATAATTCCAAGGCATTGGATATGGTGGAGTTGGATATGCCGTCTTCAAGAGAAAGAGATCTGATAATTAACTTCATTAGGAATTCAGACAGGGGCATAATGAAAGGTTTTTCCCATTAACATTTCACGCTAAGAACGCAAAGAAATTGCTCAGTAAGTATTATAGTGTAGAAAAAGGAGCTGAATATTTCTTATTGAACTCTCTTGTGTCGTTAACATAGGCGCGTTATCATAATCTCAAGAGGACGAAATAAATGTCCAAGTATTAAATAACATCTTTGAAAGTCTCTGCGCCCACTACGATTCACTTTTCGAAAGTTTATCTAAAACCTCTCACCTAAATATTTCATGGAAATTGTTGTAAAAAAGCTCGGAAAGCAATTTCAAAATGAATGGATTTTCAGAAACCTCGATTTCCGCTTCGAATTAAATAAAATTTACGCTGTAACCGGACCAAATGGAAGTGGAAAATCTACTTTACTGCAAGTATTGTCTGGCTTTTTACAACCAACAAGCGGAGAAATTGTCTATCAAAACAGCCAAACTACCATAGATCCCGACCAATTTTACCAGTACATTACCGTGGCTACTCCTTACACGGAACTAATAGAAGAATTTACTGCAATGGAGCTCCTCAAGTTCCATTTTAAATTTAAACGGCTTCGTGAAGGCAAAGACATTGAAAACTTTCTGTCGGATATCTGCCTTCCAAGAACAGAAGATAAAATTCTAAAAAACTTTTCATCAGGAATGAAGCAAAGGCTAAAATTAGGTTTAGCTTTTTATTCTGACACACCGGTTATCCTTTTGGATGAACCAACTTCCAATCTCGATGAAGAAGGAATTAAATGGTTCCAAAAAACTCTTTCCCAGGAAAGAAAAAACAGAACAATTATAATATCGTCTAACCAGCCTTACGAGTACGAACAAAGTGACGAGACATTAAACATACTTTCTTATAAAACACCTCAAAAAGCAAAAGCATAGGGAAACGCACCGATTTTTTAGTTCTTATACCTTACATTGTGATATAAAACAACAAATGGACATTAATAATATTTTTTAAGTCCTTATTTTTTACTTATAATTGTTGTGTATTTTCTTTGTTTGTACAATTTTGTTATAGTTGGCTATAGTAAATGAAAAACTTCATTCCAGTTGATGTTAAAAACATTCTAAAACTTTTTACCTTAAATATTAATAGAACATGAAAAAAATCAATTATTTGTTTTGCTGCCTGTTTTTAAGTGTGGCAATTTTAACAAGTTGCGGTAGTGATGATGGTGGAGGTGGCCCTACGGCTGAGGAAGCAGCAGTTGCAAAACTACAAGGAAGCTGGGAAGTAACTGAAGCAAAACGTGATACAGAGAATCTTACAGAGGATTATATGGATATGGTGGTGGTAATAGACGGTAAAAACATTTCAGCAACTGGGGAGCCAAGTACTTCTGTATTTCCTACAGGAAACTTTACTTTTGATGGAGACAATTACAATAAAATTCTGGTTGATGGTATAAACGTTGCTCTAAATGTAACAGATACTAATTTAACAACATCTTTCGCTTTGGACGAGGAAGGAAATGATGCGTCCAGCAGAGTAACAGTAGTTCAGGGAAGCTATCGATTCACATTTGCTAAATCAGAATAAAAAACAATTTAATCCCTTGTGTGAATTCAAAGTTAAAATTAAAAATCATTGAAAATTAGTATTTATTTAACCTCACCCCCGAAATTCTTCGGGACCCTCTCCTAAAGAGAGAGGGTGTAAATGGTCTAATTTCCAATGATTTTTATCAGAGTCACTTAATTCATTCAAAGGGTTAGTTTATCTCATTTACAAAGAGGCTGCAGTAATTGTAGCCTCTTTTTTTATTTCAACTGAACCACGGTCACTCCTGCCCCACCTCTTTCCACATGTTCATCCTGAAAAGAATGAACTGCATTCATATTTTTCAATTTCTCTCTTGTCATTTGTCTCAGGATGCCGTCTCCCTTACCATGAATTATTCTTACTTCGTGGGTGCCCAACATGGTGGCGTCATCTATAAAATTTTCAATAATAGGCATCGACTCTTCGCCCCTCATGCCCCGTATATCGAGATTGGAAGTAAAGCTGCTTCTTTTGTCAATAAGATTTACCCCCTGCGTCATTGGCCTGGCCGTAAACTCACCCTTTAGCTTTCTCTTTTCCTTTCTCGACAACCTCACCAATCTTTTAAGCTTAATCAAAGATTTTAGACTCCCCATAGCTACAGCAGCATCTTTTCCTTGGATTGACAGCACCTCGCCAATAGCTCCCTGATCTTTTAACTGCACAAAATCCCCAACCTGAATAGCACCGGGAAGGATTGAATATCCTTCTGAGGTTTCTGCTTCATCTACCTCATCAATATCCTCCAACTGATCAAGCTTAATCAAATCAAGCCTTAAACCTTCCAATTCTGCCCTACTTTGTTTTGTTGCTTCTTTATCAGCCTTCTTTTCTTTAATTTCTCTAATAGTACTTTCTATCTGTTGGTTCGCACTATTAATCAATTTTTTTGCCTCGGTACGAGCATCCTTCAAAAGCTTTTTTTTATTTACATCTAAATACGTCTTAAGCTGGTTGTATTCTTCAATTT
>CAMPJM010000198.1 GCA_946886805.1 uncultured Flammeovirgaceae bacterium
TTCATTTGGACTTACTGGAATAAACTCCAAACCATTGGGGATGAAACTCAGTGTTTTTATATTCCATTTTTCTTAGTTAATCACCTGTTAATCAGTTAAATACAATTAATAATCGGTTTGTATTTTGCTTGGCACTGGTTTTGTAAATATCACACCACATTAGTTTAGTAAAAGACGCTCCGAACTAAGGATGTGGTAGAGCTCACAGTATGGTTTTGAGCTATACCACAGGCAAACAGCTTACTTAATTTGTAGCTCTGCTCATCAAATTAAGTAAGCCATATAATCATCTAAAAACTCAATCACTTAATAAGAACACAATGGAAAAAAGAATCATCAATCCCTGGAAATGGCAAGATGAACGCAGTTATGCGCAAGCCGTTGAAGTAAAAGGGGTAACAGGCACACTTTATGTTTCAGGGCAGGCCGCTGTGCTCCCCGATGGGCAATCCAGTACGGCTGACATGAAAACACAGCTGATTCAAGCCATACAAAATCTGGAACAGGTAATCAGCGAGGCAGGCTACGAATGCAGAAACATAGTGCGTTTGACGATCTACAACACTTCCACAGCCGAACTTTGGCCTCACTTTCCTATTCTTCAGGAATGGATAGCAAAAAATGGCATCAAGCAAGCACTTACTGTGATGGAAGTAAAAAGCCTTTTTGAAACCTTAACCGTAGAACTGGAAGCGACTGTTGTGAAATAGCTACTTAGGGGAAGAAGAGCCAGTTTTCAATTCACTGTTAATTATTATACAGCGCTTCTGGTAGTGAATGAAAATATTGTAATCAATGGAAACGGAAAAACACCGACAGACCATTGGCAATCAAGGCCGACGACGGGGAAGCATTTCAAATTGAAGCAGCCGATGATGCTATAAACCCATTGATGAACCTATTGCGGCACGGTCCTTTTGTGATGAACATCAGAGAAGAGTTGAAAGACGGGTTTGATGATTTCAACAATTGGAAATTTGGATATTCAGAAAATAAATAAGGAGACAATAAGACTAAATACTATGAACAATACCATCAAATTGCCATCCCTTCACTATGTGGGAAACGAGCAAAAAAAAATGACCTTACATTTATTTTTACAGATCATGGGAAAGATTCGTTTGAAATTAACGCCCCGCAAAAACCATTGGTGGTACGTGACCGAGTATGTATCGACAAAAGGCATCACTACTCACCCTATACCTTACAATGGGGGAATAGATACCTTCGACATTACGATCAATGTACACCAACACCAGCTGGAAGTAAGCACTAGTAAAGGTGAACTAGCAAGCTTCTCATTGCTCAATGGAATAAGCGTAGCGGATTTCTATAAACAGCTTTCCGACATTATTAAGCAATTCAATATTACAGTGTCGATTGTAGACAGACCCTATGACTTAAACATTGAGACACCTTTTGGCAAAATTACAGAGTACCACCATTACGAAGAAGCTTACACCCAAGACTTCTGGCGCGTCCTTCTTTGGGTGGATGGGATTTTCAAAGAGTTCAGCGGTCGCTTTTACGGAAAAACCTGTCCTGTCCATCTTTACTGGCATTCTATGGATTTAGCAGTAACCCGTTTCTCAGGCAATCAGGCAACCGCTATGCCGGAGGAGGCCAGGATATCGGATAAAGATGCATACTCACACGAGTGTATCAGTTTTGGTTTCTGGGCCGGCGATGAAAAGATGCCGGAACCAGCTTTCTATTCATACACATACCCTTCACCTGAAGGATTAAACCAAGAACCTTTGATGCCCTCTTTAGCCCAGTGGGTTGACAGTAATGGAAGTCCAATGGCTATACTAACGTACAACAATTTATTAAAAGCGGCTAACCCGCGTTCAACTCTGCTTGATTTTTTGGAGACTGCCTATACCGCTGGCGCTAAAAAATCCGCCTGGAATATTGAGGCTTTGACCGTACCGGAACTGTACAATATTTAATGTTTAATTACTATAGGTCAATCAAAAAATAATCAAATGGTAACGGACCATTGTTTTGGAAACCGGAAAAGTGCATCCACTCGGGAATATGTGTGAAGACTTTGTCCAGCGTATGCAATCCAAAGGAAAGACCCTGGAGCAAACCAGAAAATGCAAGTTGGGAAAAACTTATCATATAGGTTTTTACATGTCCTTCAGGAGCATTGAGCGTCGAACGCAGAGTAAGAACACAATAAAAAATTGAGAAAGACGACAACGGAAGAAAGAAACACTTTGTCATCTATGAAAATGACGAATTCGCGGGAGAAATGCCCTATGCGTATACTAGAGAACCAAGATTTATCATTGACAATACTAGTGTTGAGAACAACTCTATCGAAAGTGGTCTTGGTAAGCCATTGGTATTGAAAGCAGTAGAATAGGCCCGAAACAACGATCTGAAAACCCTGCCGATTTCCACATTCGCAAAGAAGGTGTTCGCCTTTCAAAAATAAAGCTAAAAAGCCAGAGAATCTGACGATCCATTTGAAACCTCAGGTGCGTTCCACTCCAGAGCACTTCATAAGGAAACATTTAACATAACCATACATTCAAACCACACAAAAAATGAATTATTACGACAATTTTCCAACTTTTAGCGCGGAGCTATCCGATGGAATGCTGCACTTGAACATGCATGAGCTGGCTATGAATCCCGGGGACTATCAATACGTTCGCGACGTACTGCAGCTTTTTGATGGCTTAAAGAATGACGCGTCCATACAGGTGGTTGTTTTTACCAGTGCCCACCCAGATTTTTTTCTGTTGAATTACTACCAGAATCCCGAAGGGGCATTAACCGGTCCTATCGACTCAGCTCACTTTATACTCTGGGCTCGGTTGCTGATGGAATTGGCAGTGCTGCCCCAAACCACGGTGGCCATTGTGGAAGACAAGGTGAAGGGAGCCGGTAACGGATTTCTGACTGCCTGCGATCTGACTATCCATTGCTCAAATCCTGAGTTAGCGTTACTCCCCATATTTATGCCAACCTGATAATGCCCAAAACAAAGTAATTTATATGGACTAAAGATGCTTCAGAGGCTCTAGTGAAATCTAAAAATTTACAGCGATAAGATTTAGTTATTCTCATAGCTTGTTTAATATGAGAATAACTCAGATAGGCAGATCCAACCGGACCAATGCAGTGCTGAAATGAACTAAACAGATCAGTACAATATTATCAATTTAGCCGTACATCATAAGTACTGATACTTTTGCTTACTGATTTACAGGTTATCTATTCCGGTGAATACCCAGTCTCGCCATTTTAGCCTCTAAAGTCGTCGGCTTTACATCCAGCAATTCAGCTGCCCCGCCATTTCCACGGATGCGGAAATTGGAGATTTTCAAAGCTACCATGATATTGTCTTTTTCCGCCTGTTCATGGGGCTTTACAATATGTATAGCCGGTTCTGCACTTTCAGCCGGATCCGGAACAGACGAAGCCTCGGGTAGCAAAGGTTCTGCCAGTGAAATCACTGGTGAGGTAGCCATGATAGAAGCTCGCTCCAGTAAGTGTTCCAGTTCGCGAATATTGCCCGGCCAATGATAATTGAGCATCTGCAACTTCGTAGATTCAGATATTCCTGTTAAACTTTTCCCTAGTTTTTTTGATATTTTCTGCAGGAAATAGGTTGCTAGCGGCATCAGGTCTTCATTACGTTCCCGTAAAGGAGGTAGTTTAACCGGAAATACATTAAGTCGATAATACAAATCAGCGCGGAAACGGCCTACAGAAATCTCAGCTTGCAGGTTGCGATTGGTAGCAGCAATAATCCGTACATCCAAGGGAATCGGGCCTTTACCCCCAACGCGTTCAATTTCTCTTTCCTGGATTACCCGGAGCAATTTAGGCTGAAGTTCAATTGGCAACTCACCAATTTCGTCAAGAAAAATAGTTCCCCCATGTGCTAATTCAAATTTGCCAATACGTTTTTCGGTGGCTCCGGTAAAACTGCCCTTCTCATGACCGAACAATTCGCTCTCTATAAGCTGCGGAGGCAAGGCTGCACAATTTACTTTAATCAAGGCTTTGCCTTTGCGGGAAGAACGGTTATGCACTGCCCTGGCAATAAGTTCTTTTCCTGTACCGGTTTCTCCCAGGATCAGTACCGTATAATCTGTAGGTGCTACCTGGCTGATACTTTTAAACACATTCACCAATGCAGAACTTTCTCCGATCATCTCTTCAAAATTGGCACCTGTTTTCACCTCCTCCTGCAGATATTTATTCTCCTGATCTAATTGCTCACTCAGCCGCTGAATTTGGTCAAAAGCCATCAAGCGGTCCACCGTAAGTGTAAGAGAAGTTTTTAGGCTTTCCAGTAAATGAAGGTGTTCTTTCAGATAGGTGGTAGGCTGGCGGCTGAAAAAGGAAAGGAAGAAAGTACCGTTTGTTGCCGTTGTAAGACGCATAAATAAATTTGATTGCAAGCTGAAAGTTCTGGCAATTAATTGAATAAATGGGTGACGGCGGCAAACTTCTTCAAACTCTTTTCCGTTATGAATAGCTTCTGTCATATCAGGTACCTGTGCCCGTATTGCCTGGAACTTTTCTATTGTGAGGCCAGTCATTTGTAGAAAGTTTTCGGTCCAGATAGTCTGGTACTCATCTTTCCCTATCCGGAAGAAGCTGCAGGAACGGTAGGCATCAACCAGGTGCTCTTTTTCAAAGCCTATAATGAAATAGTCAAATGGAATATGAGGCTGGAAAAGCCTGGCTACTTTCATTAAACGTTGCTCCCAGGGGTCATTTCCCGAGAGTGCTTCCATTAACGCAATCTGTAGTTCCTGCACTTGTCTTACACGCATTTCCATTCTATGCGCATGACGGTAATGGGCTATTTCCAGGGCAACCAATACGTCTTTTTCCCGGAAAGGCTTTACAATAAAGCCATAAGGCTGGGTGGTTTTAACTTCTTTGATAATACTTGAATTTGTATTTGCCGACACAAAAATAAACGGAATATTCTCTTCTCCCAGTATCCTGGCCAGATCAATGCCGGTTTGTTCTCCCTTAAGAAGAATATCCACCAGCACCAGATCTGGCTTTTGCTTATTTTTGAGTTCTATGGCTTTAGCTACTGTAAAGGCAATGCCGCTTACCTGATAGCCAGCTTTTTCGAGAATCTGCCGTAAATCATTGGCAACCGCAAACTCGTCTTCTACGATCAGGATGGTTTGCTGGGATGGCTGTATCTGGTTTGTCGGATTAATAGACATAATCTGCTTTGTTATGAATTGAACTTAATTTTTCATCAGTAAATACCAGGGATATTTTTACCCCCTGGTGACTTTCTATAGATAATTCTGCACCCAGTTGTGCACTAAAACCATAAATAAGCGTCATACCCAAAGAACGGCTTTGCGAAGGATCATAGGCTTTGGGCAAACCTACTCCATCGTCTTCAATCGTTAATTCATAGCTTATATCCGCATTTTGCAGCAGACTCACCTGTACTGTACCGGAACGTTCTGCCGGAAAAGCATACTTGAAGGTATTGGTAATGGCTTCATTGATGATGAGTCCCAATGGAACCGCGAGATTCACATCCAGTTTTATGGGTTCGATAAACAGTTTGAAACGAACCTTCCGGGAAAGAGCGTAAGTGTCTTGAAGGTAAGCCACTACTTCTTCAATGTAAACGTTCATGGGGATACGGGCTACGCCCTCTGCCTGATAGAGTTTCTGATGAATGAGTGCCATAGCCTGTACGCGGTTCTGACTATCCTGGATGGCAGACAGAGCGGCTTTATCCTGCAGGGAAGCTTCCTGAGAATTGAGCAGGCTCATCACAATCTGCAAATTGTTTTTCACCCGGTGGTGGATCTCTTTCAGTAATCGTTCTTTCTCCACTAACAACTGTTCCAATGCCTGATTCTTCTCCTGAATCTGTTGCTGTTGCTCCTGTAGAGAGGCCTGCTGGGTATGTAGTTCTTCGTGTTGCTCCTGTAATTCCCTTTGCTGGGCATGTAGCAGCTTATTGCTTTGTTGTTTTAAGCGGTAACGGTTGTAAATTACACCCAGCAATAAAAGCAGCAGAATAGCCCCTCCGATAATTCCATTGCGGATGAGCCTCTCTTTTTGTATTTTCTCTTGTTGAAGTTGTTTTTCCTGTGTTAAAGTTTTAATGTTTTGCTCTTTAAGTTGTAAATCCTGCTCTTTCTTTTCAGTTTCATACTGCACCTGATAGGCAATAAGCTGGTTGCTCTTGCGCTCATTGAAAACGGAATCCTGCAGGGCTTTGTACTGCTGATAGTGCGCAATAGCCGAAGAGAGATTACCCCTCAGAGAATCCAACTTAAAGGCTTGCAAATGCAGATTGCTCAATTGAAGAAGATCAGGTTGTTTCTCGATCAAAGGGAAGTTTTCTTTCAAGTGGAAGGATGCTTTCTGGAGCTGCCCGGTAACTAGATATAAGTTAGTCAGGTTGGAGTGAAACTTAATAATGTAAGGATACAAATCTACCCTAACAGCCGATGTTTCGGTACCTGCTACACGCTCAGATTTTGTCAAGCCATCTGCTAAATGCTTTTGGGCCTGTTCGTAGTCCTGTAACCCCATATATGCCTCTCCCAGGCACAGCGCAGCTACTATTTTTTCAAATAATAGATCGGGGGGATCATTTTCCAAAAAATTTTCAATGAGCGTTAAACCTTCCTCCGGTCGCTTTAATGCCCTCAACGACTCGCTCATTTTTATAGTAAGGACTAACAGAAACCGGACGTATCCACTCTCGGGCTCTCTTGATAGCTTGGTATAGATAGTTCTGTAAATCTCTAAGGCTTGAGCATGCTGATTCAGAGACTGGTATATTGCACCAACACGATCGTAAAACAAAACCAAATCTGTTGTATCAGCCGTTGCCTGGGTGCTTCGAATGGCATCGAGCGCGTTAGGCAAGGCCAGTTCATAATTACCCATCCGGTAGTGTACAACTCCTAACAAATCATAGGTGTAATGCAGCTCCCGTAAGCCGATTGATTTCTGAATGTCTAGTACTTCCAGCAATTCTCTTAAGGATTGGGCAAAGTTTCCCTGATGCTGATGCATATCGGCAATCTTTTTTAGAGTAGTGGCCTCTTTCAGTTTATTACCAAGCTGCCTGTATAGGGCGAGAGCCCTTTCATAATGGTTTATCTTATCTAGCATCTCTTCTGCAGACCTTGTGTAATTATCCCCCAAATGGTACCATAACTCTGCTTGAAGGGTAAGATCTTTCACCTTTTCAATAAGTGGTATGGCTTCTTGTTGATATTTCTTTTTCATGGGTAAATCACCCCGCTCATTGT
>CAMPJM010000199.1 GCA_946886805.1 uncultured Flammeovirgaceae bacterium
GCTTGCTGTCTTTAAATGATCTGAAAGAAATTATTTTTTCATGTTTTCTATTTTTTTAGGATTGCAAAAATAGGGATTTTTTTGTTTTGGTTAGTAAGGGTTTGTATAAAAAATGGGCAGTGGTTTTAAAGCAGCGAAGTTTCTACCGAATCAAATCATTTTAAAAGTAATAGCTGCTGGAAAGAAGAAAGCCCAGTGGAGAAAGCATCTACCTTATCGCAAGATTCTGCTCCAATTATTCCGTGAGCATAATTGTTCTTTGAGTTTGAGCACTTTTTCTAGCAGCTTCGAGAATTTCCATCACAATCATATTATTTTCCAGCGAAGAGAGATCATAAGGATTTAAAGTGATTTTATTATTTATAACGGCAGCAAATAAAGCAAAGGGGTCGTCAAAAGGTGCTTCTCGTTCTTTTAAATTATAAGATTCCTCCTTATAGCCATCATAACCCTCGGCTATTCGAACACGAAGATCGTTACGGTTGTCGGCATACAATACTCCATCCAGGCCATAAATTTCCATATCCTTTCTTCCAATCGGCCAGTCCCACGAAGCCTGAATTACAGCGTTGGCATTGTCATATGTCAAGATTATTGTCGCATCGTCATCTACCTTTGGATTGTTCTCTTTCTGTAGTTGTTGCGTTACAGCAGTCACGGAATTTGGTTTTTGCCCATTCAGCAACCACGTCACCAAATTTGCGCCATAGCATCCAAAATCCATAATGGCACCTCCTCCGTTCTGAACAGGGTCTATCAGCCATTCTAAAAATTCACTGTTAACTCCTATTTTTTTGGGTCCTTTATGCCCATCACGAATAACTACTTTGCGCAAATCCCCAACAGCTCCGGATTTTAATAAGTCATACGCTTTATGATTAGACGGGTACCAGGTTGTTTCGTAATTAGTGAGCAAGTGAATATTATATTTTTTAGAGAGCCCCTCCATTTTTTTTGCATGTTCGAGGTTTACTGCCAATGGTTTTTCCACCATTACATGAATGCCCAAAGGAGCGCATGTCTCAACAACTTTTAAATGTTCATAGATAGTACCAAATGCCGTGACCGCTTCAGGTTGGGTCGCGGCAATCATCTCCTCCATTGTATCAAAAACAATGCTCATAGGAAATCCATGTTGTTGAGAATATCGTTCTGCTAATTCTCGATTTGCCTCAACAATTCCAACAACCTGAATATCACCGCGCTCTTCACGACCAAGAATCCAATGCACGTGCGAATGGGTGAGACCTACAACGCCAATTTTAAGAGGTCCTGTCTGTGCTTGTATTCTAAATGACACGAGGATAAAGACGCTAAAAATGAATAGAAACTTATGTATCATAGATTTGGATTATACTTTTTTATTACTGATGAAATCTAGTTTATAAGAGGGAATTAAAAAAGCAATATCTTACCGAAATCATAACAAAAATTACAATTTTTGGGGAATTTTTCCCAGTGCTTTCTTCTACGGTGCACAAAAAACTTATAAGGTTCCCGCTCATGTAGAAATCTCTGTAGGTCTGTCAAGCTTATCCAGAAATGCAGAAAGCCTGCAAAGGATTCAAACCTTATAGGTTTAGCTTCGGCTTTTTCGATACACAAAAAAACCTATAAGGTTTACATCCTATTCAAATTTAGAAGGACTGTCAAGCTTCTCCAAAAACGCAAAAAGCCTGCAAAACTTTCAAACCTTATAGGTTTCGGTTCGGCTTTTCCCGTCCGCATTACGTTTATCCACTTTTTTCAGCTACCTTTATTCCCCTCTTTTAAATTCCGGCGTGCATAAACTTCCTATGGCTCCACTTCCATATTCCAAAACCACATTGTCTTTATAAAATAATTGTGTACAATCGTCCGAGTATTTCTCTTGAAGTTCCCCGTTTAAATCCTTGTCAAAAATCAAATATTTAAAAACCCCCATTCCTTGATACCCATAATCAATTGTTGTTGGATTTCCACTTGTTATACCTATACAATTGGCTTTTCCCAATTTTTGGTTTATCTCAACAAAGGTTTTATTTGTCCAATTAAGTTTTTCCTTGACCAACTCGAGTGAATTTGTCTTTCCGTGATATTTTTTATCATAGTCGGTCTGCAGTTCTGGTTCGTAGCTATCTAATTCTACATTCCACTTCCTAAATAATACTTCACGTTTTGAGGTATCCGAAGTTGGCTCGTACACGATTAAGTCCACGTTGTCAGTCGAGTTATACCTTATGCGCACCAAATAATTGGGTGGAACGATTTCATTGAAGTATTTTTTTAATTCCGTTATTTCGCCCTTTTAATTTTCGTAGTTGTTTATCAAGTCCGTTTTGCTTTTCATTCCGCAACTTGACATTATAAATATCAATATTAAAAAACTGGATATTTTCTCGGTCATAGTTTTTTAGCTTGCTGGCAAGGTGCGGTGGAAAATTTAAACGCAGTTTATCCGCCGAAACCGAAGTAAGATAATGATAAACAGCCTAACCTATATTGCCCGCCCGTACAGATGTATATATGCTGTTATTATCTGCCGTTTTTAATTTAATTTATTAATTCCCTTGTTCCCAAATAACTGTCAAATGGGATCTCATTCTTAATCTTGTCTGACAAAACTTCGTTCTCAATTAATATTTCAACTATATCAATTTCATTGCTTACCATTCGGGGTCATCGGTCTGATAGATTTCCGCCTTGGAAGCCAATGCCTTATACCGCTTAAAAACATCAAGGCTGTCTGTTATTTCCTGATACTCTGCGTGGTCTCTTAGCTCGTCATCTATAATATCAAAAACCTTATAATTAGAAATCACAAAACATTTCTTTATGGCTCTTGTAATGGCTACATTTAGTCTGTTTGGGCTGTAGAAAAAATCTAACCTTCTCATAGATTCTAAAGGATGAGAATTGGCGAAGCTGTAAATAATATAGTTTCTCTCTTGCCCCTGCATACTATCTACTGTATCTACCAACAAGGAATCAAAAGGCTGTGCAATACTTGTTGGCAGCACTTTTTTAACCTCTTTTTTGATTTCTCTCACCTGTGCTCTGTAAGGTGACATTATGCCAATGTCTTTTATATCTACACCGTTTTGTAAGAGGTCGGAAACTAATTCTGCTACAAGTTTTGCTTCGTGTGGAGAACGGCCATTGGCATCAAAAACATTATGCAGAATCAGTTTATGAGGTTCGCAATTTAAAATTTCTGAGTGATGGTTGCATTGATACCTTGTACTATCTTCCTGAGTGCTAGCTGCCGATTGTAGCAAGTTTTCATAAAACAAGGTATTCGGAATCTTTATCAATGTCTTGTTCAAACGATAGGAGGTATTGAGGAGGTTAATTTCGTTAGGATAAATTCGAGCCAATCTGCTAAAAATAGATTCTGCAAACATTTCATTATTTGATTTTTTAGGTATGATGGGGTCGAGTTGCTTATGGTCGCCTACAAAAATGTATTTCCCAGTTCTGCACATTGCAGCAATAGATAAAGGAATACTTAATTGCGAAGCTTCGTCGATGATACAAATATCAAACTTCCAACCATCAAGCTTTTTACTACCCGGATAACATAGCGAATAGGCGGTAGAACCAATAGCAATTCCGTTTTGACTATAGTTCTGGTTGTTTACATAATTGGCATAGGGTACACGTGATTTCTTTGCTATATATTGGTTGCCCTGTACCTCTCTGTTACTTGCTTTTTCTCCAATTTTGATGACCTTCGTATTGTCCTTTACTTTAGCAGCAACGGCATTTAAGCAGTTATTGATAGCTGTATGAGTTGGAGCTGTAACGAAGACCTTTAACCCAGAATCAACGAAGTGTTTTACTATGTTGCCAATTGTTTCTGTTTTTCCTGTACCGGGAGGGCCTTGTATGATACAAAAATCACTCGCAGCTATGGCTTTTATGTAAGCTAAGTTTTGTGAGTCATTTAGATAACCTACCTTTTGAGAAAAATTTTGGAAAGTGTTTATTGTTTTTCCGTTTAAGAAGCTTTCAATTTTACGCAACGTAGAATCATTGTTTTTTAGAACCTCTGCAGCCGTTTTTAGAAGCTTTGAACTGATGTCAGATTTAACTGCATTTATTTCCCAATTATTTACTGGATAGTTATTGTTGTCAATGTAGCAATGCTTTACATTGAAGTCATTGGGCTTTAGTATAAAGTTTTCTGTACTATCTTCTTCAATGTCCATTTCAAACCGATACTGGCCATTACTTAATACAACGGAGCTGCCTTCTTTGAATTTCGAGATATTATTCTCGCAAAAAATCTTTACAGATGAAATGAACCTCTGTGAGTCAGGAAGAGGGCGACACCATTGGTTTGGCATACCATCGTAAAATTCCAGTACGACACGGAGATTAGTCATTGTTACACCTTTTGCAACTCTCTCATCCACAAGCAATTTCTTTTGCTCCTCAATATCCACTAGGTTTTTGGCAAGTTCTATTTCAATTGCCCCCTGAAATTCTTTTAATACGTCCATCTTATATTTTTACTTTTAGTGAGTTCAAGATTATCATGGTTCCTTTTTTCATGATCGGTACATCCACGATATGGTAGTCAGTATAGTTTTCGTGCAATACAACCAATTTCATTGAAGATATTTTGGTGGAATATTGGGTTTCAACTATATGCTTATAGATATTCTGTTGCAGACAGTATCTGTTGAAGCTTGAATTATCTAAGGCACTTAATTCTGATAAAGCATAGCCATATCCGTAAATTCTTGGTCGTCCATCAATGATGAGTTTTTTACTTCGTTTCCAGTCCAGCATTACATATTCATCATTAGTATTCTTTTTGAAAAGGCAGTCAATTGTTCCAGCGACATTGTACTTGTCGGAGAAAATCATCTTTTCAGCATCATAGAATTCTAGCTTTCTTCCCTTAATTTCTTTATTGTAGAAATTAAGGAATAACGCAAATTCTTTCGATTCTGAATCAAAATCAGCTCCTTTTAAGTAGTTTTCAATTTGATTATGCAGGAATGTTCCTTTTTCAGCTGCTTCATCACGCATTAAAAGATATTCATTCAATACATCATCCTCGTTCCTATTTTCTTCTTCGGCTTTTCTTTCAATATACCTCTTAAGGTCGAAAGGGAAGAATCGTTCAATAAGTGTCGTTACAGAGATATATTCTGCATTGCCAGTTTCATCTTTTGGATGAAGATATTTATGTGATTCTTCATCAAAAGCAATACTGCTACTCCAATTGTCAAACTGGAATTTTTTAGTTCTTTCAATTACATTTTCAATGCTTTCACTTTCTTCTGTATCAATTTCTATCTCCTTGTAGCTGTATTGTTTTTGAAACCTTTCTATCCCCAGATACTTTTCACGGTAATGAACTTTTTGCCATTGAATGCACTGGTTATAATCCCACTGATTTTCCTTTTCACAAATAGCATCTTTGTCAAAGGCTCGATTGAATAAGGAATGAAGGACATTTTTTATGTAGTCAATGCACTCGTTAGCTTGACAGTGAACTTGCTTCTCAGTGAATCTAATAACAATCCATCCGCTTTCGGTAAAAAACAAATCCCTGATATCATCTTTCTTAACCTCATCTTCAGGATTGATGAAGTGTGTAGGGTATCGGTAATAACCGTCATAAGGTTCGTCAATTTCAATATCTATATACAGGTTTAGGCTTTTGTCAAACAAAACGATGTCTGGTTCATATGGCATATTAAAATTTGGGATCACCATATGAACATCGTCAGCTAATTCTATGTCAGTTATTTGCTGTTTAAGTTTGTTAAAGAAGTCATTTTCCTTGTAACCCTTTTGATTAGAACGACCCTTTCGAGGAAGTTTTAGAATAGTATTTTGTTTTGGTATTTTCACTACAGGATACTGGTATTGTTTCTCTTGCGCAAAATGACCATTGGGATTAAATAAAATTCTTAAATCATCTGTTTGCTCCTGATTTGGCTCAGACTTAATTATTTGTTTTGTGAATTCACTTGGTCGTTCATCCTCTTCCCTTGCTACTTCTTTATCTGATGGCGGTTGTTTCTTTTCTTTAGTCTGCTGCGTTTTGTATTCTTGTTCAGACCATTTTCTAGCATGGTTGGTTGTTTTTTTTGCTCTTCCGTTTTTCTCCTTGTCGTCGTAAACTTCAAAGGGGTCTTCTACAGATAATGGCTCCTTTTGATTGTCGGCCTGCCAAAATTGCGACTTCGATAGTTTATGTTTTGCCCAGTCTTGTCTTATCTCAGTAAAAAAAGTACTCTTTTTTTCTTTAGCTAGCTCAGCAGGTGATTTAACCCCATACAGTCTCATCTTCTCTAAAAAAAAGGCTCTGTACTCTTTCTGTAGCTCAGATAGCTTTCTTGCGTTCATTCGACTTTATAGTTAAACATTTGCAACTTATCGAAATCGTAATATTCCTGCCCTGTGCCATATGCGGCGTGGCATAAAATTGTTTTTGAAAATTGGGTGGTCTGGGAAAAGATAAAACACGTGTTATTAGGTTCTAGTGCGAGAAAAAAATCCGTCGTTAAGTCTATATTTTGTCCTGTTGTTTCGATAATTGGCTTTAGTTTATGATGGTTGAATCGGGCGTTACGCTTTGCGATAACGTCAGATATGTTGAAAATTTTTTTCAGGTATTTCTTCCTTACGAAGAAGTAATTTAAGAAAATTCATGTGATTTTTTAGACATTGCTATTATACAACTAAACCGAGCAGCAAATGATCTTATTCAGGTTCTGTAGCCGCTCTACGCATGCAACCCCTATGATCTTGTCTACACCCCAAACCATTTTCGTATAATAATATCGCAAAAAAATTAAAGATCAAAATATACTTTGTTTTGAGAGGAAAAAAGGAGCTTTCGTAAAAAATTAATGTTACGGTCTAGATACCGTAGCTGCGTCCCCCATAGAAGCGATACCGGCCAAGGGCGGGTTTTTGTGTGTGGGCGAGGTCCCGGCACAGTGCCCGGGAGAACAGTACAAGCGGATAGCGGGAAATGGCGCCTAAATCTGTTTTACTCTGCTTTTTCCTAAATCAGCTCAGCAGTGGTATTAGCAGTTCGCTCAACATTCTGACGGCTGCCTAAATTATAAGCATGTACAAAAGACCTATAAGGTTTCAAAAACCTTATAGGTCTGATTTCATTGATGCTGCTTTTACTTCCGGTTGCTGGTTCTATGTTCACCTGTTCCAAAAAGGTTTTATCTGGTAAGTTCTAACCGGATTTAGGTTTGCAAGATTTATGTCCTCATTCCTCCACCCATCAAAAATTGAGATTCTGTTATAAAAGCTCCTGCGACA
>CAMPJM010000200.1 GCA_946886805.1 uncultured Flammeovirgaceae bacterium
TGATTTTGTTTTTTGACAAACTCCCTGTTCTTGTATTGCTCATAAAATTGGAAAAATTGACCCTTAGTTATTTTTCCAGTGTCTAGTGCTCTGCGGGCAATAACAATTTCACTTACTTTAAAGAAACGAGAAGCATTGCTGATGCTTGGGTTTTTTGCCCATTGTTCGTTAAATGTTTTCTCCGGTACTAAAAATTCAGCAGCTACTTTATCACAAAGAATTTCGATTGGATCATTAGCAGGTTGAAGCTTTCGAAAGTCAAAACCCGCACTATGACCTGTCCAAATATGCGCGAGTTCGTGCGCTATTGTAAAGAGTTGTGCCGCCTTTCCGTCAGCGTTATTTATAAACATGAAAGGTGCTAAGTCATCAACCAAAACAAAGCCTCTGCACTCATCAACTTCAATTGGGCGAGACGTGTTATTTTCAACTACTCCGTTAAATACTGTAATGATTCCTTTGTCCTCAATAATTTCTACCAGGTGATTAAGCGTTTCTTGCCAAGTTCGAAAATTTCTTGCCCAATCTTCGGCAAGCCCCAGCGTTGTTCTTATGCTATCAACAATTGCAAATACATCTTGACTGTTTTTGAACTTCCCCACGAAATTTAACCGATCGAAACCGTTGTCATCCAAATATTCCTTCAGCCAATACTGTCTTTGTTGCACCAGTAAAATAGTATCATACACATTGACACTTACCTTTTCAGCCTGTAGGCTATTGGTTCGGAAAAAGGGGATTGGCAACTTTTCTTTTGGAGGTTCAGGCAAGAATAGGTATCCGAATGGTAGATGAACCTTTTTAGAAAAGTTCTCTAGTTGCTTTACAGTTGGTTTTTTCTCGCCGCTAATCCATGCGGTGACCTTAGGCATTTTCTCGGCAAATTCATGCAGTTCATACCCAGCCCGGTCAATTGCCCAGGTCAGCATGTTCGCATTTACATTTACCTCAGTTCTCATGGTACAAAAGTAGAAATTTAATTATACGTTAACTATCTCCATGAAACAATATCATTTATTTTTAATTCTAATTTTCTGAGAACTGGTATGGAATACAAATGGACAAATGACTACCAATATTCACTTTGTTTTTTATATGCCCTAAATTCAATCTCCAATTTCCGCCTTAATTAACAAACTTTATTTTAAATATTCAATATTAACAAACAAAATCGTGGAATTACGTCGAGTCTTTTAGCGCTAGGAGTAAGGGTGTGAAAAAGGAAAGTCAGTTCTAAATTTTATTAATCGAGGCTCGAAGCCTATAGTTGGATTTATAAAGGTAACTTTGTGGGATTGAGTTAAATGGAAATCGATAAAAGAAAAAATATGAAATTGTCAATAAAAATAAAAAATACCATGGCTGCAATTTTAGTAGCAGGCTTATTAATGTCTTGTGATGAATTAAGCGAAAACGCCGAGGGGCGAATTAATGAAATAATAGACAACAGAACAGAGCAACTGGATTCTATCGTGAATAGCAAGCTTGATAGCGTTACTGATATTGATTCTTTGGTCAATAATGCTTCCTCAAGGATTGATTCTATTGCAAATGAGAAAATTGAGGCCCTGGAAATCTTTGGGAATTAGGAATGGGCAGAAAACTTCCGAAAAATAAATTAGCGTACCATAAGAAATAGACGTGGAAAATCACCTGTTTAAATTATAGCAAGCCCACAAATAGAGATCAGAAACATAAACCTAAATACTAAGAAGCGAAAAAGTCATGTTCACAAAGTTAGTAGCGATAGAGCCGTTAAATTTGATTCCATCTGCAGAAAAACAATTGTCTGTGTTTGCAAAAGAAGTCGTTCTGTATCGGGATATCCCTTCAGGTGCTGATGAAATTGCATCCCGCATAGCTGATGCCGACGCTGTGCTGCTAAGTTACACGTCGACCCTGGACAGAGCGGCATTGGAAAAATGTCCGAATGTTAGATATATTGGAATGTGCTGTTCATTATATTCGCCTGAAACTGCTAATGTCGACATCCGCTATGCGAACGAGCGAGGCATCACGGTTACCGGCATCCGCGACTATGGGGACGAGGGCGTTGTGGAATATGTGATTAGTGAGCTTGTTCGTTGCCAGCACGGCTTCGGTACTAATCCTGATGGAAGCCCTGCAAAACCATGGGATGGCGTAGCGCGAGAGATCACCGGGCTGAAGGCCGGCATTGTGGGATTGGGAAAATCCGGCGGTATGATTGCCGATGCGCTCAGGCTTTTCGGGGCAGATATTTCTTATTTTGCACGCAGTGAAAAAAAAGAAGCTATGGAAAAGGGCTACAAATTCTTACCTTTAGGGGAATTGCTTTCACAAAGCGAAGTGGTGATTTGCTGCCTGAACAAAAACACGATACTGCTGCACGAAAAAGAATTTTCACAGCTTGGCAATCGAAAGATTTTATTTAATACCGGACTTTCCCCGGCCTGGGACGAAGCACCTTTTGCAAACTGGTTAGCGGGGGACAACTTATGTTATTGCGATACTATTGGTGCTTTGGGTGGGGAAAAATTCCTGGACCATCCCCATGTGCGCTGCATGAATGTATCAACCGGACGGACACGCCAGGCTTTTGATCGCCTGAGCGAAAAAGTCCTGGCAAACCTATCAGAATACATGTCAGAATACGATGGGAGAGGTAATATTGCGTAGGGTGTTGACCACGCTCCATCCCGCTATCTGCGCCGTCTTGCTGTAAACGTCAATCACCGCATGCACCTGATCGCTTTTGATCTCTATGCGGTGATCGTCGCCTACGTAATCCGGGGTCGATGTCACAGAAACTTTCATATCCATCGGGCCAACCGAAGCAAGTGAAGCGGCAACAGCAACATTTACCCTTGTGGGGAAAAGTGCAATAGCTTCTTTTGCGTTTCCTTCAAAAACCTTCCGTTTTTCATTTTGCAGCGTTTCATCATATACCGAGGTGCCTTTCAGGGAATTCGGGCCTTTTTCTGTATCAATTGATGCGCTACAGTTTCCCATGAGAGATACCGTACGTAGCAGATCGAAGCCACCGATAGCGCCTGAGACCATATGTACCCGCGTATTAGTTTGCAGAGCAGTTTGCTTTACTTCTTCATAAAATTTTTCGTCGGCAAATACTCCAATTGACAGCGTAACGATGGAAGAGCCATTTTGCAAAGCAGGTAAGGCAAGGGCTTTCATCGCTGCCGGAGAAGCAGACTCTACTATATAATCTGGTTTGAGTGCCAGCAATTCTTCAACTGTAGCACAGGGCGTACAAATATAGCCCGGGTTAGCGTTTTGAAGCTTGGCTGCCAGACGTTTTGCCTTTTCTTCGGTGTTCGAAAATGCAGCAACGAGCCTGTAATCAGGCAATAAGCCTCCGATTAGTGCGTCGACAACAATTTCTGCGAGTTTGCCACAACCAACGATGGCCAGTTTTTTCGATTCCATAGTTACAAATATTTTTGAGCCGTGCTGCTATATCGGCGCTAATGAATTTTCAATTTATGCGTGATATGACACTGTACAAACTTACCGATACTTTTATGAAATCTAAGGGTTTTTACGTTTTAACAATGCTTTTCCTATGGCCGGATAGCACACTGTTAGGATTTGTAGGTAAAGGTGTTGATGTGAAAATTGTACTTCGTTTTTGTTTCAATATAGAAGGTCTTTTTCCCAAAGATAGTGGCCTTGGCT
Organism: uncultured Flammeovirgaceae bacterium; assembly: GCA_946886805.1. Next base: position 3,676 of record CAMPJM010000200.1, read on the forward strand.
TTATCCGTTAGGGAGATCGCCTTTAAGATATTCCGAATTAAACGAAACAGGCTCCCGATCATTATTACCCGTCCGTATGGACGGATGAGTAGTTCATTGAAGCTTCTTTCATTTTTAAAAGCGATTTCCCTGCTTTATCCATTCAATATTTCTTTTAAAACTACGGCCTGATTAAAAGTCACAGATTTAGCGCCATAAAGCAGTGAAATTTTCTTATGTTGTTTTTCAAGAACCTTTATTTGGTTTAGTTCCGCTGCCTTGCCTTTTAACTCTGTTTTATATTTACTTTTAAATGCCTCCCATTTTTTGGGGTCATGGTCAAACCATTTGCGCAATTCATCGCCGGGAGCTACTTCTTTCATCCACAGGTCTAGTTTCGCTTTGTCTTTTGACACTCCTCTCGGCCAGATTCTGTCCACTAAAATCCTAAAACCGTCCTGGACAGATGCTTCTTCATAAATTCTTTTTATCGTGATCATTTTATGAAATATTTAATGCATTAACGCTTGCAGTGTTATTGTTTAACTAAAATTGTTTGCTGGCAGATTTAAAAACAGAAATATAGAACCGATCTACAAAGCCATAGACAGCAGAACTTCTAGTCCGTTGATGGAATTGGATCAAGTATCAGGATCAATCATGTGAGTTTTATTTAACTTCACCAGATCTGCTGAAATTTTGTTTATGAGCATCAATTGTTTTTGCACAAACAACAGATCTGAATTTTCTGCAGATGTTTCTTTAGGAATATCGGGTAATTCAAGGTTTATTTCAAATGGCTCATCTTCAAAATGGCTTATCGCTTCCCTTAATAAATAATTGGTTTTTTTGATCAGCTTTAAATGTTCATAGCTCATTTCCTGCGCCGGAATTTCTTCGAGGTCAGATGATAAAGAAGCCAGGTAAGAAGACAAAATATGATTTAATACCACAAATTGGTTGATATACGCCATGTTTTCCTGCTTGTTTTTGGGCTCGCTGAGCATTCTTTGGAAAGCAGAACCCAAATTAGCCGTTTGCATAAGTACATTTTTGCGAGAAAGTTTATAGTCTGTAGAAGGCAAGGCTTTGTTGTTAAATCTTGAAATAACCTCTTTAAAATATAAAAGATTTGCTTTCAATATATTCGACATGTGAGTTTTAATTTGCGATGATTCCCAACTAGGAAGTATAAAATAGCTGGCCAAAAAAGCAATTGCAGAGCCAATCACGGTATATGAAATTCTTTTGACCGTCAAATCCATATTATTTGTATGAGAGACCAGGCTAAAGAGAATCAAGATGAGTGCGGTCATAAATATCACCCCAATCAGATATTTGACGCGGTTAAAACTAAAACTCAAAATCATAAAAATAACCAAGACCATAAGCCGGATAAATTCATCATGAATCCACAGAAGAATCAATGCCCCTATTAGACCACCTATAACCGAACCAATTACTCTTTCATAATTGCGTTTTTTAGAGATAACAAAATCAGGTTTTTGGATCACTATAATGGTTACCAGTATCCAATAGCTGTACTGCCCAAAAGGAAGCGATTGAATAATCAAATATCCCCCCAGGCAGCTTAGGGCTAATCTAACCGAATGCCTAAAAACGACCCCCTGAAGTGACAGGTTATTTTTGAAAGTTTTCCAATCAAAATCCTGATGAGATATGAATTTCGTTAAATCAGCCTCGTCTGTTTTAGATAAGAAAGTTAATTTTTCTACCAAAAAGTAATTATACATGTCACCCAGAAGGCGCGCCAGGTTTCTGATATTGATCAGGGTTTTCTTTAGGGTGATTACGGATATTCCTTGTGATTCCAGCACATTTAATCTTTCCTTTATCATTATCAGGTCCTCGTCAAAACTTACCAGCGGCCTTGGCTTTTCATTATTAATCAATGCATAACCCAGGTCATCAAATTCCTTGGCTATTTTATAGATCAGTTTCCGGAATTCAGGCAATATTGCGTTGTTTGAAAACTCGGCTCTCAGCTTTGTATAGTTTTGCTGTGTAGACATAGCCAATTCAAACGATTCTATTATATCTATAAAGATCATCATTACCAGACGACCCGATTTCATAGTTTCCTTTACTTTTTCCCTTGTTCTTAATATTATTTGCCTTACGTTATCCTGATGTTCATTTACAACTATTTGTTGGATCACCAATTTTTTATACAGATCTTGAACGGAGGTTTTATTGTCATAAAAATCTGCTTTTAAACGAATGTATTTGGCTACTTCAAGAATACTTTCGCCCAAATACTGTTGCGCTTGGCGATAGGGCCGGATCTGGTTCAGAGACAAGCTGAGCAACATATACCAAATACCTCCCGATATGGTTAGCAAAGCATATCTCAACAGCGATATGCCCATGCTATCGATATATATGGTCGAGATCATCATGAGTAGGGTGGCGGTACCCACGGCAGAAGCTCGTGCGCCATATATGGTCAACATGGAGAACAGAAAACAGAAAATGAATATTTCAATAGCTATGAGCCAGGTATTTTGGTTGATCAGGCCAGTGACAATAACTGTGAAAAAAATAAACAGGATAGTAGCGAGCATCCCATTCCTTCTATGCAACACTGGTCCGGGGTGGTCCGAGATGCTTACATAAAAGGCACCGAGCGAAATGATGATCCCCAAGTTTAAATTATCAAAAAAGGCAAAAATCAATGAAGGGACTAAAATTCCCAAGGTTATTTTTAAGCTATTCGTAAAATATTGGCCAAAGAAAAAGCTTTTTACCTGCTGATCCTGAGGGAATATCATAGATGAGTGAAGTTAATTTAAAATTATTAGTTTAAGTTTCGCACATTAATTTAACGAAGTTAAGAGGTGTACAAGCCTCATCAGCGTTGTTAAAAGTAGGATTAGCGCTTTCCATTTCGGAAACTTTAATAACTTATGCACCTGACCCCTGCGGGGTCAAATGTGATTAGCCACGGGTTTCAACCCGTGGTTAATAAAAAGCAGAATGTAGTTTTGGCGGAATTTTTGCCTTTTGAAGCAAAAATTGTGACAAAACGGGATGCTGCGAAACTTGAGTTATTAGTAATCCAGGCCAAGTGGTGCAATGTCTCTCAAGAGCAAACAAGGCTTGATGGTCTCTTGTTTGATCTTTTAAACTAAGTTCGATTAAAAATTGCAATAAACCTAGGTTGAAAGGTCCCAGCAGCAACGGGCGAGGGAGATTTTTTTCATTTATTTTTTACAATGAAGGAAATAATCTATGGTCTCCCTAAATGACGATCATTTTGGGTCAAGCGGAAAAGCTGACGATAAAGAAAGTTTTTAGCGCTGAATAAATTTACTGCTATCTTAGAATATTGCTCATACCAGTTTGGGCATACCAAAACTTTTAATTTTCCTTTGGGTCAGTAGCGGTATGTGCGGGTGAAATTGGGTTTTGAGTGCACAAACGGGGCTCCCGGCCCAGGAGAGAAAAGGTTACCTTAAACTGGTAAAGCAAATTATAAGGTAGAATGATCTTTTTAAGGATTTGAAAAGATATTGCTTGATTGAGCCGAACCCAAGTTTTATAAAAAAGGGCCAGCTTTTTAAAACTGGCCCGGTATTAAAT
>CAMPJM010000201.1 GCA_946886805.1 uncultured Flammeovirgaceae bacterium
CCTTTCATTAACCACGGGTTGAAACCCGTGGCTAATCATGTTTGACCCCGCTGGGGTCTGGGGCAGAAGTTCTTGAAATTTCTGAAATGGAAAACACTGATCCTGCTTTTAACAACGCTGAAGAGGCTTATACCTTTCAAAACTTCAATAGATTAACATGCGAAACGTGAATCAATTAAATGAAAACTTTAATAGAATGTTTGCTCGCCTCGTGCAATACACCAGAAAAAAGGCTGCCCCTTTTCAGAAACAGCCTTTCACAAATTCACTGATTATCGTAAAAACATCAGTTCGCGATTTTTAGCCAAAGGCCAATCCTCGTCATTTACCAATAATTCTAATTTATCAACATGATATCTTATCGTATCAAAATAGGCTCTTACCTCAAAAGCATACTTTTCTGCTCTTTCTCTTGCATTCTCTATCTTGTTTGCCACTTTTCGAGCTTCGATCATATCATGTACAGAGGTTTTGATAATTTTAATATGTCCCGAAATCTCCTTAATGGTATCTATTACCCCACTATCGTCCGGGTTTAAACCTATTTCTTTCAAACCTTGGACGTTCTGAATAAGCTTGTTTTGATAGGTAATAGCCGTTGGAATTACGTGGTTCATAGCCAAATCGCCCATTACCCTGGACTCTATCTGGATATTCTTGTTATAATTTTCCCATTGAATTTCAATTCTGGCTTCAAGTTCCACTTCATTAAAAATACCATTTTTAATGAATAGGTCCTTAGATTTTTCTGTAAGAAATGCATCAAGAGCTTCTACCGTATTTTTCACGTTAGATAGTCCTCTGCTTTTCGCTTCTTTTTCCCATTCTTCAGAATAGCCATTCCCTTCGAACCTTATAGCTTTGGATTTTTTAATATAATCTCTCAATATATTGATTATAGCTACTTCTTTCTTTTCACCCTTCTTAATTTTAGCATCTAATTCTTTCTTAAATTCAACTAGCTGATTAGCAACAATTGTATTTAATACTATCATAGACGAAGCCGTGTTTGCTGAAGAACCCACCGCTCTCAACTCAAATTTATTGCCAGTAAAAGCAAATGGAGATGTCCTATTCCTGTCTGTATTGTCCATGAGAATTGATGGTATTTTATTAATACCAAGTTTCATGTACATGTTATCGCCTTTGTCGATTTTTATTTTGGCGTTCTTCTCAAGCTCATCTAAAACTTCTGTTAGCTGCGTGCCTATGAAAGCAGAAATAATGGCAGGAGGGGCTTCGTTAGCACCCAAACGGTGGTCATTACTTGCTGAAGCAATGGAGGCTCTTACCAAAGCATTATGGTCAAACACCGCTTTAAGTGTATTCACAAAGAACGTAAGGAACTGAAGGTTTTCTTTTGCCTTGCTACTTGGAGAAAAAAGATTTTTGCCGGTATTGGTCACCAACGACCAGTTACAGTGTTTCCCGCTGCCGTTCACATGCGCAAAAGGCTTTTCATGAAGTATTACTCTGAAGGAATGCTTTTCTGCAATCTTCACCATCAGGTCCATTAGCAATTGGTTGTGGTCAACGGCAAGGTTAGCTTCCTCGTACATAGGGGCACATTCGTACTGGCTTGGTGCTACTTCATTATGCCTGGTACGGATAGGAATACCCAATCGCAATGCTTCAGTTTCAAAATCCACCATATAGCGGTGAACCCTTCTTGGAATTGAACCGAAGTAATGGTCTTCTAATTGTTGCCCTTTAGCAGGCGAATGCCCGAACAAAGTTCTACCGGTCATCACAAGATCTGGTCGGGCGTCGTACAAAGCTCGATCGATAAGGAAATATTCCTGCTCTACCCCTAAGGAAGCACTGACTTTGGTAACGTTTTTATCGAAGTACTCATTACAAATCGCGGTAGCTGCCCTGTCAATAAAAGATAAAGTCTTTAATAACGGAGCTTTATAATCTAATGCTTCCCCTGTGTAAGAAACAAAAATAGTAGGGATACAAAGTGTTTTTACATTTCCATTTTCAATTATAAATGCCGGGGAACTGGGATCCCAGGCGGTATAGCCTCTTGCTTCAAATGTATTTCTTATCCCCCCGTGCGGGAATGAAGAAGCATCAGGTTCTTGTTGTACTAAGGCAGATCCTTTAAAGGATTCAAGATTTTTTCCGTTACTGGAAGGTTCAAAAAAGGAATCATGTTTTTCGGCAGTTGATCCGGTAAGGGGTTGGAACCAATGAGTATAATGAGTAGCTCCTTTATCCATGGCCCATGATTTCATCGCAGCTGCAACAGCATTGGCCACATTTGTTTCGATCTTTCCTCCCTTGTCAATAGTTCTGGTTAAATCTTTATAAATATCAGAAGCAAGTGTATTTCTCATTGCGTCCTTTCCAAAAACATTTTCTCCATAAAAATCAGATATTTTTGTGGAAGGAGGGATTACTTCAATAGCTTTTCTGTTTTGAACTTCTTGAAGCGCTCTAAATCTTATAATTGCCATATTATTTTTTAAAATTAGGTTTTAAGAGGGCCAAATTAAACAAATAATTTATCTTTTTATACAAGAAGGGTTAAAAACGAGAGGCATTTTAAATTTATTTGTCTGTTTATTTTCACCCCAAGTCGAACTTAAACCTTTAAATTATAATGATTCTGACATTTTAAAGAGATTTACAATCCATATTATCTGGATTTTGTACTTTTGTGAAAAATTTTTAATGAAAAAAAGATTAGTATATCTACTTTCTTACCTGGGGCTTTGGGTATTATTCTTTATTGCACTCAAGCTTCTCTTTCTCGGGTACCATTATGGGGAAACTTCGCAGCTAGGTTCTTTTGGAATTCTAAAAGTCATAGGCCATGGATTAAAGTTAGATTTATCCTTTAGCTCATATATTGCCGCAATTCCTTTTCTACTCATAAGTATTTCTGTTTTTGCCCCTGCCCAAATCATTAGAAGCATTTTAAAATGGTATACAATATTTGCCATTATACTTGTTTCTGTTTTGAGCGTGGTCGATTTGGAATTGTACAAGGCCTGGGGGTTTAGATTAGACGCCACTCCTATTACCTATTTGAATACGCCTCAAGAAATGTGGGCATCTGCAGGTTCTTCTCCCATTCTGCTGTTGATAATCATACTATTTATTACCATTGCTGTTTTTGCATTTGCTTATATAAAACTTCTTCATCCCATTTTAGTAGGAGCAAAAAAGCCCCACCCTGCTTTTATACTTCTGTTTTTATTTCTCTCAGCTTCTTTGATCATTCCAATTAGGGGTGGCTTGCAATTGGCCCCCATCAATATTAGCGATGCCTATTTTTCGGATAATAATTATGCAAACCAAGCTGCCATCAATGTTCCTTGGAATTTCTTCAACGCCCTGAGCAGAAAAACCTATGACAAAACAAATCCATATGTGTTTATGGATGAGGTCATAGCCCGGGATATTTTGAGTGAATATTTTAACGTAACGAATGAGCGCTCCCCTACCTTATTAAATACAGAAAGGCCAAACGTAATCCTGATTATTTGGGAAAGCTTTACGGCAAAGGCTACAAGCACTTTAGGTACCATAGAAAATGTAACGCCAAATTTCGATGCGCTTGTTGATGAAGGGTTATTGTTTACAAATTTCTATGCCGCCGGGGACAGGAGTGACAAGGGAATTGTCAGTATCATAAGCGGCTATCCCGTCCAGCCTACCCAATCCATTATTAAACTTCCAGTAAAATCATCAAAATTGCCGGGTTTAAGCCAAAGCTTTAAAAATGCAGGATATTCAACTTCATTTTATTATGGTGGTGAACTTGAGTTTGCCAATATCAAAGCTTATTTAATGAATGCAGGTTATGATCGTTTAATAGGTAAAGAAGATTTTGATCCCGAAGACTGGAATTCAAAATGGGGCGCTCATGATCACGTAGTATTCAATAAAGTGCTAAAGGATCTAAATCAGGCTCCTCAGCCTTTTTTTACGACCATTTTCACCCTTAGCAGTCATGAGCCATTCGAGGTGCCAATAAAAACGGTAATAAAAGGAGATGACGAAGAAAGTAAATTTCTGAATAGCCTCTATTACACAGATCAGTCGCTGGGCGATTTTATTGCCAATCTAAAAAAAGAACCGTGGTACGATGAAACATTAATTGTAATACTGGCTGATCATGGCCACAGGATGCCTCAATCATCGAGAAATTATGAAAAAGAAAAGTTTCATATGCCCATGCTATGGTTAGGTGGTGCGGTAAAGCCTCAGGATTCTACCATCACAAAGTATAGTTCCCAGGTAGATCTTGCTGCCACACTTTTAGGTCAGTTGTCCATTCCCGCAGATGATTACAAATGGAGCAGAAATATTTTAAGTCCTTCTTATACGCCTTTTGCGCAGTATACCTTTAACAACGGATTTGGCCATGTGACCAGTAGCGGATATTTGGCCTTTGACAATATCAATAAACAATTGATCCATCAGGATTCTGGGACAACAGCTTTCGAAAAAGAATTATCCAAAGCATATTTGCAGCTTTCTTATCAAGACTTTCTGGATAAATAGAAAATCCCTAACTTTGCACCCGCAATTTTGTCTTTATATGGAGGAATGCAGCAGTACTGGTTTTAAGACCGACAATAAAATTGCAGTGTAGCAGAAATATGAAAAAAGTCGCTTTTTATACATTAGGATGTAAATTAAACTTCTCAGAAACGTCCACCATAGCTCGTATCTTTGAAGAAAAAGGATATCAAAAAGTAGATTTTACAAATACGCCGGATATTTTCATTATCAACACCTGCTCTGTTACTGATAATGCTGATAAGAAATGTAAAAAAATTGTTAAAGAAGCCCGAAAAATTTCCCCTGAAGCTTATATAACCATCATCGGCTGCTATGCCCAACTTAAGCCCAAAGAAATAGCCAATATCCCTGGGGTAGATGCAGTTCTGGGTGCATCGGAAAAATTTCGTCTGGTGGAGCTTTTGGATGGATTTGTGAGAGAGGAACAACCCGTGGTTTTGGCGTCTGATATAAAGGAGGTCAAGCAGTTTAATCATGCTTTTTCTATTGGTGACCGCACCAGAACTTTCCTAAAAGTTCAGGATGGTTGCGATTATACCTGCACGTTCTGTACTATTCCACTTGCAAGAGGCGAAAGCCGGAGCAACAGTATCGAAAGCATAGTAAAATATGCGGAAGATATTGCAACAACAGAGGTGAAAGAGGTAGTATTAACAGGCGTCAATATTGGTGACTTTGGAATTAGTGAAGGAAAAAGAAAGGAAACATTTTTTCAGCTAATTCAAGAACTTGATAAAGTAGAGGGCATTAACAGATTCAGGATTTCATCTATTGAGCCTAATCTTTTACACGAAGATATCATTGAATTTGTAGCATCTTCGGAAAAATTTGTGCCTCATTTTCATATTCCGCTTCAATCTGGCAGCAATAAAATCCTGAAACTGATGAGAAGGCGCTACCTGAAGGAACTTTATTCAGAAAGGATAAGCTTTATAAAAAATCTGATACCTGATTGTTGCATAGGCGTTGATGTGATTGTTGGTTTTCCGGGAGAGAGCGATGATGATTTTATTGACACTTACAATTTTTTGAACTCTTTGGATATTTCATATTTACATGTGTTCACTTATTCCGAACGGGCTAGTACGCTGGCATCTGAAATGGAAAATGCTGTCCCTTCGAAAATAAGGAACAAGCGTTCTAAAATGTTGAGATCACTTTCTGAGAAAAAAAGAAGAAAGTTTTATGAAGAAAACATTGGCACACAAAAATTAGTCTTGTTTGAAGAGGATGTTGAGGATGGCTACATGCATGGGTTCACCGAAAACTATGTCAGAGTAAAAGCAAAATACGATCCTATATTAATTAATGAATTGAAGCCGGTAATTCTCAGGAGCATAGATGCGCGCGGAATTATGGAAGTTGATGAAATTACGAAAGAAGTTTTAACTCATTAACAATTAACTAAACAATGACAGACATTAGACAGGTTATTGAACCTGGCGGTTTATATGAACTTAACAGTTTTATCCTTAAAAATATTCTTTAGTCTACTATTTATTCTTTTATTGATCATTTATGTATCTTAATCATATTTCAGTTTATCTGCCTGAAAAGGTGGTGACCAATGAACATTTTAATAAATTAAATAATTTATCAAAAGAATGGATAGTTGAGCGAACAGGTATAAAACAACGGCGGAAAGCAAATTCAACAGAAAATACCCATACCATGGGAATTGCTGCTGTAGACGCGGGGAGCCATTCGCTTCCTTTCGAAAATGAAGAAATAGAATTGATTATTGGCGCTACATACACCCCTCACGATACCATTTTCACTTTGGGACATGCTATCCAACATCATTTGAATATTAGCAACATCCCCGTCGTTACCATATCTTCGGCGTGTTCCTCTTTACTAAATGCTATAGAAATAGTAGAAGGCTATTTTGCAACAGGAAAAGCCCGGAAAGCATTAGTAGTTGTTTCTGAACATAATACTGCGTATAGCAATGATGAGGATACCATTGCTGGTCATTTATGGGGAGATGGAGCTGCTGCTCTTTGGCTTTCAAAAGATAAAATTAAAGCTGACGATTTAGAAATAAAAGACATCATAACAGCTGGGGCAGGCAACGTAGGAAAAGCAAAAGATGCAGTGGTTTTGAAACCCATTGACGGTGGGTTTACAATGCCTTTCGGAAGAGATGTTTTTATAAATGCCTGTGAATATATGTCTAAAGTAACTCAGAATATTTTAGACAAAAACAATTGCGCTGTTGAGGATGTAGATTATTTTATCCCTCATCAAGCCAACTTACGGATCACCAAAAATGTCGCTAAAACCTTAAATCTTCCTTCGGAGAAAGTAATCTCAAATGTTGAATATTTAGGAAATACCGGCTGTGCAGGTTGTGCTATTGGCATCGCCGAAAATATCGGCAAGTTTAAACCCAATGATAATATAGTTGTGGCCGTTTTTGGAGGTGGCTATTCATATGGAGCAATGCTATTGCAACAGAATTAATTCAGGGTCGAGGGGAAAAGTTGAGAGTAGAAAATTGAAAATTGAAAATCGGGAGCGATGACATCCCTCTTTAGCGTAAAGCAGCTAAAGTTTTAAACTTACTACACAATAGAATGGATAGGGATGTCATCGCTTTGGATCGGCTCAGAATGTAGGCTCCCGATTTAAGTTTCAAAACTGCAGATCTGGAAAAGCAACCCATAACACACATTCCCGGACCTGTTCC
>CAMPJM010000202.1 GCA_946886805.1 uncultured Flammeovirgaceae bacterium
GAACGTTTTCCATGAACTTGCTGAAGGTGTCCCAACCTCCCTGACTGTCTGCCCAAACATTAAATGAGAAGGCTTTTTTATCTTCTTTTAACTTTACCTTATAAACCCTAGAAATAGTTCTATCGCATTGCAACCGATAATAAAGGAAAGGATCTTTGGGATTTAGAACCATCTTGAAATTGTGTAAGTCTGTGTTGTAATCATGGGCCGTAACCTCTAAATTTGTTTCTGTTTTTCCTGTTAAGAGCACACAGTCACATTTTTCGGCTGTTTCCATCAAAATATGAAGCGTATCTTTAGCCGGTTTTTGCAGATAGGGACCTGATAGCATATAAGGATAATCTTCAAAATGTTTTTCTGCCAGAAGCAACAAATCAGCGTCGCCCGTTTTCAATGCCAACTTTACGGCTCCAACCATTGAGCTGTCAGCGTCCCGAAAGTGCTTTAGCTTTTGCCCGAGCAGCTGGTAACGCTCATACCGCCTTTTTTCCTGAAGAAACCTATCATAGTCCACTTTTGAAGATATGCCTACTTTCTTAAGACCGCCGGACATAGCATTGTTAATTACCCTTACATTGAGCTGGATCTCCACTCCCGCCGGCAGTAGAAAGACTTCTCCAGCTATTCTTTTTTGTTGGACTCCGTCAATAAATAGCTGTGCGCCATCATCTGCCGATATCCTGATAACAGATGCTTCTAGTAAATCGATTGATTTTGAGTACCAAAGAGCATGATTGGGCTCTGAAAACCGATGGGGCAAATTTACAGAAATGCCATTTTTTGGTTTAAAGGTATAATCTGCAATGATACTTTCACGTTGGTCTCCCGGAGCAAAAAGCCAATCCTCAACCAGGTATTTCCCTTCTAACTGAGGGTTTTCCAATACCGCTAACAATGCGTTCATGTCTGTCTCAACAAGACTATTGATTTCATTTTGGACAGAATAAGTGGAATAAGCAGGAGCTGGCTCATGTCTGGGGTTTTGATTATTATCGTTTTCAAACGTTAAGAAAAAAACAATAACCTTAAAAAGTAGTAAACCTTGAAAAAATGACATAAACAAGCGCCCTGATATTTTAATTACTACTTTTATTTATATAAAACGGTCATAGCTGCACCTGCTTTCTTTTCAGGTTCAAAATCAAGTCCCAAAAGATGCGCTACGGTTTTTGCGATCTGGTTCTGGTAATAAGTTCCTTTCGTTTTTAATTCTCCTGCTGCTTTAGTATCAGGTCCAATTACTGCAAACCATACTTCATCTGCGCCTTCTATCTTCTCGCCATGGTGCTTCCATGTTTCCAACGGAACGGTACCCCTACCATGATCAGTAGCTATTATAAATGTGGTTTTGTCCTTGTATTGCTTATGCGATTGTACATAATCCCACAATTCTTTGATAAAAGCGTCGGTCTGATGGGCTGATTTCGCATAAAAATCATAGCGGCCATCATGGGCAAAATCGTCTGTTTCACCATAAGCAATATATACCAACTTTGGATTTTCCTTTTTGATATGTTCCAGAGCATAGTGGTGCGTAAAAGCATCCAGTCGAACTCCGCCCCATGGACTGGGGATCTGCTCCTGCAATTCGTTCAGGAATTTCTCCCTTTCTGTCAGATCGTTTCCCTTGGCAGGCTCAAACCCGGCATTAACAGGTATACCACTTCTTTCTTCGTTGATGATATAGGGAAACACATCCCATGAACCAAAGGCGGCCACTTTTCCTTTGAATTCCTTTTGCTGGTTGACGTATTCCAGAACAGTTATATTTTGGTTGTTCTTTTTATCGTTGCTGTCCACATTAGGATCTGCGTATCCTGTCAGCAGCTCGTTGTAGCCAGGATAGGAAAACCAGTAGGTGTTTGTAAGATTTGCATTGTTGTCATATTTTCTGTTACCAATGATTTTTCCTTCATTTACTATGGTGCTCCATAAGAAGGGCATCAGTTTTTTTCTTCGTACCAGGGGATCCTCATCCCAAAACCTTTCTTTGATTTCGTCCTGTGCACGGGTGTATTCTTTAGTCATCATCAAAGCTGAATCGACTCCGGTAAACAGCTCCTGCCACCTTAACCCATCCAAGGAAATCAAAAATACGTTTTCGGTTTTGAGCTTATCCTGCGCATGAGAGACATTAAAAGCTAGTATAAATAAAGCTATTATAAAGTTTTTTTTCATTTTGTGGTTTTAGGTTTTTATGGTTAATATTTGAATTCACAGCGATCCGGTTTTGTGTCACCCCTTCGGGGTTTTTATTATCGCTGTTCACCTTTCTATAATAATATCACCCTTTCAGGGTTGTTATGTTCTTGTTTCTCTTAACACTTTTATTGCACCACCTGCTTATTTTGAACAAGACTTCCGAAGTTTTTTATTGAAGCTTTCCCTGTTCAAGATACCCCGACAAGTTTCGATTTCTACACTCTTCTGTCTTATATCTACTGTCTTCTGTCTACCTCTCCCACCAAACCATGGTTTTATTATCATCCTCTCCTTGTCTGGCAATAGCGGCGTCATAATTAGCTTTGTTCAGGCTCTGCTCTTCTCCCGGATATTCCCACCTGGACATGATGCGATCACTTCCATCTACAGGTGTAAGTTCTGGCATTTTTGTTCTTCTATAATCGAACCAGGCCTCGTAACCGTTGAAGAAAAGTGCTATCCATTTCTGCAATGCTATTTTCTCCAAAGCCTGGGCAGGATCAAGTTCTACAGATCCTTGTTCAAAATAAGCAGGATCCGCCTCAATACCATAGTAGGCAAAAGAAGCATTAATACCATTTAAATAATGAACTTCCGCATCCGCAGCTATCCAATCCTTCGCAGCAGCTTCGGCAAGGATAAACTGCAATTCAGCATAGGTCATAATGATCCCTTTTTCGGTGCTGGCTTCCTCATAAAACCGCTGGCCAATTCGAGAAATATGATTTGACCCGCCGTTATATGCCAAAGCATCAGCATCATTTAAGCCATTGGGCACGCCATTGTATTCGGGGCTTTCGGAATTTATAGTTGAGGCTGTTGGCCTGGCCAAAACGTACAATCGCGGATCGTCTAATCCCTTTAGTTTACTCCCAAGGCTTTCGCTTAAGCGGTATTCATCAAAGGACCCAACACGATAGGTATGGATTGGCCATTGGTTGGGAAATGCAGGCAAATAAGCCAATGCTGCATTGTCTTCATTAGATTCAAAGACAGGAAACTGTGCTGGATTATTCACAATTGCAGCAATTTCCGCTTTTACATCTACTTTATTCGATATTCTCATCAGGTACCTCAGCCGGAGGCTATTGGCCAATTTTTTCCATAACATCATATCACCTTTAAACAAAATATCGCCGTTTACTGGCGTGCCTGTCAGCGCTATTATTTCATTTGCTGTATTTAAATCATTTAAAATCCCTTCGTAAATAACCTCCTGACCATCATACTCCGGCAATAACACCTCTTCAGATTTTGCTTTGGTTGCAGAGGAATATGGCACATCTCCATAAGAATCAGTCAGCACCGCATACATCCATGATTTCATAATCAAAGCAATCGCCCTGTAATTATCGTCACCTGTTTCTGTACTGATTTCTATGACATTATTTACATCTCTTAATGTTCCATACATTGTGTTCCATAAGCCGTCATTTCCTCCCAAATCATAGGTGGGTCCCCAGGTAAACTGGATTTTGGCAGTGTGCTGTGCTATCACATTCCCATTGCTCCAGGATTGGCCGACCATTTCATTTATAGGGTTCCTAATGATCGTGGGCAACAAAAGTTCTGGAGAAACCTTTTCAGGGGTATTGGGATTCTCCCTTAATTCGTCAAAATCTTTTTCGCAGGAAGTGATAAAAAACAACCCTCCCAATGAAAGACAGATCGTTAAATGTTTTACTAATTTCATTTTAATATTGTTTAGAATTTAAAGGAAAGGTTAAAACCATAGCTTCTTGTAGAAGGTACCTGCATATTTTCAACACCGGGGATATACCTTCCACCACTCAAGGCGTAAGTTTCAGGATCAATGTGGGGGTTCTCTGTCCACAAGGCCAGGTTTCTTCCCACCACGGCCACGTTCACACTTTTAAAAGGTGTCTTCGCAAACAATTTATCAGGCAGTGAATAAGCTAATTTCACTTCTCGAAGCTTTATATAGGAAGCATCATATTTTGCCGCCTCTACGTTATCCCTGTTGTAGTAAGCGTAATTCCAGTCTCTAACAGGAGCCTTTTTAGTATTAGGTGTATAAGTTCCATCTTCGTTTTCTACCACACCCTCACCGACAATACCATTGCCAGGCAAAGAAAGATCGTAGCCATTTTCCCTGCCTTCAAGCGTTTCTTCCAATTGTCCGGATGTGCTAGCGATCGTCTTGGTAAATGAAACAATTGTCCCTCCTTTACGGGCATCAAACAAGAACCCAAGGCTTAAACCCTTCCAAGAAAGCGTGTTGTAGATACCAGCCTGCCAATCAGGGTTATAGTTGCCCTGATAAACCAATTCCGAGCCCGTGATCGGAAGGCCTTCAGCATCATAGATCATCTGACCAAAATAGGGACTGCTTTCATCTTCAACCCTCTTAAACCCATTTCCATAAATAGCGCCCATTTCTTCCCCTACCCGTGCTTCAATATAAGCCCCGTTTCTTTCAGCAATTTTATAGGTGGATAGCTCATCGTTAAGTGCTACCACTTCGCTCCTGTTAGTAGACCAATTTAAAGTAACATCCCAAGTGAGGCCATTGTCGATTTGGACTGGGATAGCATTGACCATTAATTCAAACCCTTCGTTTCGAATCAATCCCGCGTTTAGATATTTGGCTGAATATCCACTTGAAATAGGCAACGGAATCCGTAGTACCTGATTTTCACTTTCCACTCTGTAGTAAGTGGCATCCAAACCTAATCTTTCGTTAAAAAATCTGATATCTGCTCCTATCTCGTAAGAGGTAGCAATTTCAGGTTTTAAATCAGGATTGGGAAGAATTGGTGACTCCTCTACAGATTGCGAATTGTCAAATGCTGAGGAATAATTGTAAAAGCTGGAGAGTTGATAGGGATCAGTATCATTACCCACTTGTGCCCATCCTGCCCTTAGTTTGGCAAAGGACAAAGGGCTTTGCGTTGAAACCGAAAAGATGTCGCTAAGGATGGCGCTTACGGAAACTGAAGGATAGAAATAGGAATTATTTTCTTCGGGCAAAGTACTCGACCAGTCATTTCTGGCAGACACATCTACATACAGATAGTTATTATAGCTTAACTGCGCCAGACCATAGACACTGTTGATGTTCTTTTCGTATTTGTCTTGGGCTATGGAAAGATCTACCCTGGAGTTTCCAAAATTGTAAATACCGGGAATAGACAATTGAGGTGCATCAATATCAACATTGTTGTATTGTTGGGACATCCTGTTTCCTCCGGCTGAAATTGTCAGATCAAATTTTTGTGAAAGACTTTTGTTAAAAGTTAATAAGAGATCGGAATTCCGCTCTTCAAAACCAATCCGTTCTTCCCTATATTGTCCAAAGGGAAATCTTTGGGTACTGAAAGCCCTTCTTTTTTCTCTGACTTCATCAAAATAATCAATACCTGTTCTTAATTGTAGCCTTAACCAATCCGTAAAGGCATAATTTAAGGTAATGTTACCCATTAATCTGTCCTGAGCCTGGCCATTTGTATTTTCATACATGGTAAAGTACGGATTGTCATGGTAGTTGTAATTATAATTGAACTGTTGAACCCCCTCAAGCCCAGGCTGCCAGTAATTTCTTAAATTATTGGTATTTACTTGCCTTCCATACCAAGTAAAGAGATACATGATACTTTCTGTGCCGTAACTTATAGAAGGCCTGTTGTCGCTACTCGTTTTAATGTAACTGGCAGACACATCCACATTGAATTTGTCTGTCAAATTATATCCAGCCGACAGGTTCATTGTATTCCTTTCCAAGCCAGTATTAGGAAAAATTCCTTTTTGATCCAGATTTGTATACGAAAGCCTGAAGTTCCCTTTATCATTGGAGCCTGCTATGGCAATGTTGTTGCTAAATGTAGTTCCTAATTCAAAAAAATCATTTACGTTATCAGGGCTGGCTACCCAGGGCGTTGGAATAATTGCGCCTCTGCCTGGCACATCCAAATCCCCTCCTCTAAAGCCACCTTCTGTTGGAGAATCAAACTGTGGTATCAACTGTCCGTTCAGTTCAGGCCCCCAACTCTCATCCACGCCGTCGTTTGTTCCCCCGTTCGAACCATCCACAAAGGCAAATTCGCCGTTGTTGCCCTGACCGTATCTGTTCTGCCATTGCGGTAAAATCAACGGTTTTTCAAAAGTAACATTGGAATTTACACTTACCCCAAGCCCATCTGACCCTTTTCCTGATTTGGTGGTAATGAGTATTACGCCGTTCAAAGCTCTTGACCCATACAATGCGGAGGCATTTGCGCCTTTCAACACACTAATGGAAGCAATATCATCAGGATTGATAGCAGCAGCGCCATTTCCATAATCGACTTCCAGGTTGTTCCTTCCCGAAGAGCCCCTTAATGTGTTGTCAATTGGAATACCATCTACTACAAAAAGCGGTTGGTTGTCCCCTGTTAAAGAAGATTCCCCTCTGATGGTAACCCTTGCGGACCCACCTACACCAGACGAACCACCGGTGACATTCACACCGGCAATTTTTCCCGCTAATGCATTGACCACGTTGGTTTCCCGTGCCTGGGTAAGCGCTTCGCCATCAATTTCCTGTACTGCATACCCTAAATCCCGCTTTTCGCGCTCGATACCTAATGCAGTAACCACTACTTCCGAAAGCTGTTGGGCCTCACCCGATAAAGAGACGTTGATCGTACTTTGGTTTCCTACGATAATCTCCTGGGGTTTATAACCGACAAAAGAAAAGACCAACACATTATCTTTGGATGGCACGGCAATCGCATAACTACCTTCTATATCAGTCACTGTTCCCTGATTTGTGCCTTTAATTATAACATTAACCCCAGGTATTCCTTCTCCAAATTCTTCCGAAACTACCTTCCCTGATATTGTAAGAGACTGCGAAAACCCCATAAAAGCATAAAAGCTAAACAGGACGAACATGAAAAAGAACCTCCCCCATGAGGCGGGGAAAATTTCAATCTTCTCTGGTACATGATTTTTCATAAATTAATATATTTATCTTATACAAATATGACGCT
>CAMPJM010000203.1 GCA_946886805.1 uncultured Flammeovirgaceae bacterium
AGTACCACCTCAAGGACCACTTGGGGAACGTAAGGATTACCTTTACCACTTCACCAGAAATATCAACGGAGGGTGCCACTATGGAGGCCGACAACATGGAAGAAGAAAACGCGGCCTTTATTAATTATGACAAGGTGACCAGGATCAATTCCACCTTGTTCGATCAAACAGGGGAAGCGGACAGCAGATATTCCATCAGGTTGAGCGGGGCAGAAGGGGAGAAGATAGGGCTTGCAAAATCCATGGCGGTGATGACCGGGGATACCATAAGGGCAAAAGTCTTTGGAAAGTACCTGGATCCTGAACAACCAAACTATGACCAACTGGTACAAGGGATAGTGGCTACTTTGGCAACCAATGCCATGGCACCTGGTGCAGGACTTGAGGGAAGTTCATCATCAGACGGCAGCAACTTTCCGTTCGGTGGCCTTTTGAACAAACCGGCAGTGGATGACGGGCAGCCGCAGGCTTACCTGAACTACCTGGTGTTTGACAAGAACATGGTGCTGATTGACCAAAAATCCGGCTATAAGGCTTTGACAACAGCAGCCAGGGAAGACGGAAGCGATAAACAGCACGAAGAATTAGCGACAGAGATAATTGTGACCGAGCCGGGCTTTGTTTATATTTATCTCTCAAACGATAGCCCTGTGCCAAAAGAGGTATACTTTGATGAGTTTAACGTAGAGCATGCACATTCGGCGATAGTACAGTCGGATGATTACTATCCCTTTGGCCTCTCCTTTAACTCGTATAAACGAGAAAATAGTTTCGGGAATAAGTATCTGTACAATGGCAAAGAATTACAGAAATCACTAGGCTTAGGCTGGTACGATTACGGTGCTAGGATGTATGATCCTACTATTGGAAGGTGGCATGTGGTAGATCCAATGGCAGATGCTGCTCCGGGATTAACCCCTTATAGATATGCCTTTAACAACCCCATAAGTGTTATTGATCCTGATGGTATGTTTGAATTTGTCAAAGGAGCTTATGGGGAAAACATTGAAATAGGATCTGTCTCTTACCACAGTGGAACAACCTATGATTCTGATGGAAATCCTTTTGGAGGGGGAGGGAATAGCAATAGTAGTTTTGGCAGTAAGGGTGGTGGAGATAAGGGAGGAAGTAAAACGGAGGGATCAGATAAAAGCAATAAACTTGTCGTCGGTGTTGGGGAAGGAAGTACCTTTCAAGATGTGGAGTCTGAGCAGGTAGCTTATACATTGCCATTATATCTGCCCTGGTGGGGAGCATTAGAAGGTGTAGTAGGAGGTGTTATAACTAGCGTAGCTTCTATTGCTCTTCCAGTTTTAGCTACAATTACTTTGTCAGGCGATACAAGGAGGGAATATCCCCAAGTTGTTATACCATATGCTGGAAGTGGCAATGAAAATTATCCCGGACCCTGGAGTTATACAATACAAGACCCTACAATCCCACTCCCTAACCCATTCCACAAGTCTCCCGTAGGAAATCGTTTTCCAAATAACAAGCCGTCTGCTTCTAATTGGGCTAAAGCTTTTGTATATGGAGCAGGTTTATTAGATTTAAGTAATCGTTTAAATATTAAGGCTCCAAATTTAAGCAGTCTGAATAGAGATGTTAGTAGATTTTATAAAGATGTTATTTATAAAACTAAAAAAGGCATATCAGATTATAAAAACTATTTGATGCGTAGAAGTATTATACGATAATTAAATAATTTATGGATAAATTATATATATATAGAATAATTAGTATTATTTCTTTCATTGGAATAGTGCTAGTAGTTGTGATTGATATGATATTCAAAACCAGGATAGATACGTCCGTAGATGATTTATTAACTTATTTATTAGTATTTTTTTTAGTTGTTGCTGGAGTTTCTGAGTTCCTCGTTTACAAATCAAAGAGGCAATAGATGATTAAGAAGCTAGCCCTACATTCTTTTACAATTGTTAGAATACTATTTAGTATTAGTTTTGGATCTGTGGTTTTGTTGCAATATTTTATTTATGATCATGTACCAGAATGGATATTATATTTTTTTTTCTTAATAACTGGAATTTTTATAGGGTATACGATAGCTTATTACGCAATTAAATATCTTAATAATGAAGAATTCAAAGATAAGTTACCGATGAATTGAAGTTTATTCCCCGCTGCCGCCAGCTTGAAGCTGGTGCCTCATAGCGGACACATTTAATGAAAAAATGAACATAAATTATAAGCAAACATGCAAAAGGATAGCTTTAACTGGGTCATTCCTCTTTGTTCTTTCACTAGTAGCTTGTGATAATGCCAATTCTAAAACAATTAGAGAACGCCTGATTGAGAATAATTGGGAAAACACAGGGAGTACAACTGTTGAAGGTACGTCTATTTCAAAAGACTATACAGGTATTTATAATTTTATGGAAGATGGAACTTTTATCCAAACGTTAAATGATTGTATCATATCTGGTAGTTGGGATGTACAAGGGGATTCCATTGTAGTATTTGATAAGGAAGATTTTAATAAAAAGAGATTTTGGGACAAAATTGCAATATCAAAAGATTTACTGCGGGTGGTCCCGACTATTTGCCCAAAGTATACTACAAATTGTAGAGCATATGATATTACTGGCACAGCAACTTCTTATATAGAAGTGTACATTCCGGTCCAATGAAAAAGAATTTACGTGTTTTTAAAGAATATATCTTGGTTCAAAAGATTATTATGTAAAATGTGGATTGCATTGCAATGAAATTATTTCTTGTTTAAAAATATTTCTTGGATTTATAGTTAAAAAATAATGAAAAGTAAAAGGACTTTATTCCCATTGGCTATTCCTTTAGGTCAAAGGATGAATTTGTTTGCGTTGTGCCTCCTCACTTTTTTCGTGACATCTTGTGGTAATAATGACACAATAACAACAAGAGAACGCCTAATCGAACATGACTGGGAAAATGTAGAAGTAACTGGTGTTAGGGGAATTCCGATGGATGTATATACTGGTGTCTATAATTTTAGTGCCGATAGTACTTTTACACAAACCCTCGATGACAGTATTGTATCAGGTAAATGGGAGTTAAAAGATGAGGTAACGGTTGTCTTTAATAAGGAAGATATAGCTAAAAAGAGGTTTTGGAACAATATAGAAATATCAGAAGGTTACCTGAGGGTATTAAATTCTACAATTGATAGGTCATCATACGATAATTTTGGGCCATATGATATTAATGGAACAAATATTCTTCAAAATGAAGCCTACATACCTGTTGAATAAAGAACGAAAAAATTGAATGGATTAAAAAAAGCATATATATGAAAAATAAAAAGGTTTTGTTTCCACTGGCCGTATCTTTATGTCAGAGGATGAATTTATTAGCATTCTTTCTCACCGCTTCTTTCCTTGTAGCTTGTGATGATGGTCCAAAAACACTTAGAGAACGCCTCATAGCACATAAATGGGAAAATGTTGAGGTAAGTCTTTTTATTCCTATGTTCGATGTTTATACTGGCATCTATGATTTTAGTGGCGATGGCACTTATTCCCAAACATTTAATGACAGTATTGTATCAGGGAAATGGGAGATGCAAGGTGATTCCATTGTGGTGTTTAACAAGGACGATGCCGATAAAAAAAGGTTTTGGAAGAATATAGAAATGTCAGAAGACTATCTCAGGGTAAGTTTCACTAATAATATATCGCCCAATCCGAATCTTGATGCATATGACATTAATGGAACATCCACTATCTATCAAAATGAAGTCTACATACCTGTTGAATAAAGAACGAAAAGAAATATAACAAAGTCTTTTTGAAAACTTATTTTCAGTTTAAATAAAAAAATATTATGATCAAAAGTTTACGTCCATTATTGCTTTTCCTGGTTCTTTTTGCGCATTCATTTGTAACATACGCCCAAATCCCTCAACCGCCTATTGCTGTTCCCAGCCCAAATGCTGCTGGTTTTGGCAATTTTGGTGGTACAGACGTGTCCTTATTTACAGGTACACCAAACATCAGTATCCCAGCCTATACACTTTCTAATGGCAATATAAAAGTTCCCATTTCCTTAAGTTATGATGCCTCCGGTGTAAAGCCGGACCAGCATCCCGGTTTTGTGGGGTTAAACTGGAATTTAAGCTATGGGGGAGTGATTACCAGGGAAGTGAAGGACCTGCCGGATGACAATAACCAATTATATATGGGGTATGTGGTTGGTTATTATGAAAGATATGCAACATTAGGCGCCGATAATTGGAGCGAAGAAGAATTTATTACAGGTCTTGCTTCAACTTATGGTTATATAGACGATACAGAGCCAGATGAATTTACCTTCAATTTTTTAGGAATTTCTGGAAACTTTTTTTTAGATCATGAAAGAAACTGGAAGGTTAGATCAAACAAAAAAATCACAGTTACCATAACTCCTGGAAGCGCACCACTATCTCCCCCTTTCACGCCACCCTCAAATTCTCCTTTTGCCGCCCAAGGAACCTATACAGGAAGTTTTCCGGGCTTTGTCATTACTACTGAGGATGGGACTCAATATGTTTTTGGATATACAACAGATGCTATAGAATATAGTATTGGCTTTTTTAACCAGATTAATGAATCTTGGGTGGCAAACTCTTGGTATTTGACAAAGATCATTGATACCAAGGGAAACGAAATTTCCTATACTTATGAGAGAGGGGAATTCATAAGTGATATGTATATTTCTTTACAAATGCGAAATGAAAAGACAGAAAGCACTTCCCTTAGTTGGACTTTCTTCCCTTCATTTGGAGCAGTTGGCGGAAGCGATTTCCTTAGTCCCGGTTGCTCTAGTTATAATTCTGGCTGGCCAGAACAAGGCCCTTATACAGGGAAATTAATTTCGCCTGTCTATATCAAAGAAATTAAAGGTAAAAAAGAACTCATTAAATTTAATACCACTATATCAAATGAGCTCAGGTATGGGCAACCGATTTACGATCATTATAGAGAATTTATGGGACAAACGTCCACACATGATTATATGTACTTTCTTTACAAAGGTGAATGGCCTGATGCAGACCATAATTATCCCAATATATTAAACAACCTGCAATGGGTAAAGTTGGATAATATCGAAATAGTTAATGCTTTTAATGACGATGTAGAAAGGCAATTTGAATTTAAATATAATAACAATCCTGATGAGCGTTTGATGCTCAAGGCTTTTGGAGAAGTGTCATTAAGTCCCAATACTTTTATTCCTCTTTTTCAATTTACTTATATAGATGATGAAGCTATTGCCCTACCTCCCTATCTTGACAATGAAACAGATCATTGGGGATTTTATAACGGAAGGAAAGCAGTAATAGATGATATTACAGCATTCTATAATTTAAAAGAGCCAGATCCAGATTATCTTTTGGAGGGAACCTTGTCTAAGATCACTTATCCTACAGGTGGTACAACTGAGTTTGAATATGAAAATCATAGTTATGCTAAAGAAGTGGACATCGTGAGGAGTAATCCATTGAAATCCCTGTCAGTCGATAAGATTGCCGGTGGATTGCGTATTAAAAAAATTACAGATTATGATCCTGATGGGGGGGTAGAGGTAGCGAAGGAATACTTTTACGTGAAAAATTATTCTCCGACAACTGGCATCACGGGCAGATCAAGTGGAATTTTGGGTGGCAAGGCACAATATTATTTTGATGGCTATAAGACCAAGTACAATGAAGGGTCTGATTTGTCCTATTCAGAAGTGGTGTTTTCCGTTCAGCCCTTATTCGACATGGGAGAAAATGGTATGGGATCTCATATTGGATATTCAGAGGTGGTTGAAAAATATTCAGACGGAAGCTCGGTTGCTTATAAATTTACCAATTTTGAAGCCCATCCCGGCCTTGATGCAGGGCATATGGACGATGGTTATATTAGTACTTTGCAGGTGACTAAATCGCCTTATGAACCATATTCCAGTAAAGCCTTTGAACGAGGAAAATTATTATCAAAAATAATTTATAATGGTTCAGGGGATCCGGTCTCAAAAAATATTTATACCTATAAGGCACTGAACGATGATTTTGCGCGGGCGGTGAAAGCTTATACCTCCCATGCATGCGGATCAACATTAAGACTTTATGAAGGAACTTCTTATAAAAATTATGCTTATCCCTTTGTTTTGTCTACCGAGGAAAATATTACCTATGATATGAATGATCCTACAAAATCATTTGCTCAAAAATTCATTTATCATTATGACAATCCTGATCACCTTCAACAAACCAGGATAGTAGAAAGTACAAGTGATGGCAAGAACCTTACTACTCTTAAAAGCTTTCCTGCCGATTATTTATTAGGGTCAACTGACGCACCTTTTATAGATTTATTAATAAACTCTCACATTCACAATGCTGTTATTGAAAAAGTAACTTATGAGGATATAAATTCTGGCAATGTAAAGATTTTAAATGGGGAGTTGAACCACTATGATAATTTAGGAAAGGGCCTGCTTAAGGAAACCTATTTTCTTGAAAATTCTAATCCAATTTTATTGGAAGATTTCCGTTTTTCAGCTGTAGATAGGGCAGGCCAACTTCCTTTCAACGGTTCGAAAAGTAGCTTTTTTCAGTTTTCAGGATATAAACCAAGAATTGAGTATAACTATAATAGCGCAAATAATTTAGTTGAATTTACGGTTGACGATTATCAGAGTAAGTCTTATATGTGGGGATACGAGGAATCGTTGCCTATAGCAGAAGTTGTAAATGGGAAGTTTAAAAACATTGCCTATACGGGTTTTGAACATCCTACCAATACCGGAGGATGGTTGCTTTCCAATGCCGCATTAATAAGTCAGACAGGTGGTAAATTAGGGGCAACTTGTTATACGGGAAGTTTGTCTAAAACGGGCTTAGCAGCAGGCTCTTATGTGGTTTCCCTTTGGGCAAAAGGTACAGGCAGTATTTCAGTAAATAATTCTGTGAAAACACCTGACGCTAATTGGACATTTCTACAATGGGAAATTGATAATACTACCAATATTTCAGTAATTAATAATGGAAGTAAAATTGACGAAGTTCGATTATTTCCTGGAAATGCACAAATGACCTCATATACTTATAAACCTTTATTTGGAATATCGACTGAAACAGATCCCAATAACTTTACAACATATTATAATTATGATGTTGTAGGAAAATTAATTAGTATTAAAG